>NZ_AP014624.1:2140344-2446108 GCF_000829375.1 Chryseobacterium sp. StRB126 | reverse complement strand
AATATCTTTGTAATACAACCCTGCTGAAAATATTTCCCCTAATCCCGGAAACCACTCAAATTTAAAATCGTAATTATTAACTGTAGACGATACCATATGGGTATTGAATATCTGCCCATTAGCAATCGGATCAAAATAAGGCAATCCGGTTCGTTCGTTAAACTGGGGACGAATTACAGTCTTACTGTAGGCTAATCTCAGATTTATTTTATTGGTGGGACTATAAGTAAAATTGGCTGAAGGCATCCATTGCCATGGCTTATCATCTATGCCCGTTTTGGGGAAATTATTGGAGTCTCTGGATTCCATTTGCTGAGAAACAAGGTCATATTGAAAATATTCTGCACGTAATCCCCAGACTAACCTGAATTTATTTTTCCAGCGGTTGTCAAACATCACATACATAGCATGCTGCTCAACTTCTCCTTCATATTTACCATCAACATACAATGGCCTGGTCTCCCATCCTATTCCCCCGGGTGCATAATGAGAGCCATCAAACCAGCTGGCAAGAGATCCGTACATTTCCAAAAAGTCAGGGTTCGGAACTATCCTTTTTCCATCTACTCTCAATAAAAATTTCTGCTGTTGATTGGTATTGGATTTTGAAGCTCCGGCATATCCTATTTTAATATCATTTTTAAAATTTTCTTTGTCGAAATTCCATTTAAAAGAAGCTCCATAATTATAATCTGTTTCTTTGCTGGCAATGAATCCTCTTGCAAAATCACTTGCAGAATTATTGGCTACATGATAATTCAGGATCTCACGTCCTATAAATTTATATAAAGTATTGTATTGGGTATAATCCTTAGTATCTGATGAAACTCCTGTTCTGGCAGCAAACCAGTTAGCTTCCATATTTCCGAACTTATGATTACCTTCCAGCTTATTCTGTAAAAACATCTGATAAACAGGATAAACTGTATTATTTGTAAAAGGTTTGTCTAAAGACGCTATTTTTGACGGATCATTATTGGGAACTATTCCATGATAGAAATAATTGTACGAAGCTTCTGCCGCTTCGGCTGAACCACTTCCACTGGTATACTCATCCCACCCTGTAATTCTTGTTAGGGTATTATCATAGATATGGGTATACGAATTACGGAATGAAAATCTGTTCCGGCCTAACTGCAACCCAAAATTCAACATTCCGGCCACCGTAGAATTATAATTATAGGAAGCTCCTGAATTTTTAAAATTATAAAAAGGCATTTTACCATTGCTATCAAAAGCAGTCCCTGTTGTATCCTGCCAGTTGCCCCTTCCTGTATGATCGATATCAAGTTTATTCTGTTCGTTCCTCATAATAAATGCTCCGGCAAAGCCCCATTTGTTATTATTTTTAAGAGCGTAAGTTCTTCCCAAGGCAAGCTGCAAATTAGAACCCATATCTCCTCTTGTCTTGTAATTTGTGAAGTTGTCATTTTTAAACTGGCTGGATTGTTCAAAAAACATCGGATTGGTCCAGTTCATAGCCTGAAGACCCTGTGGAAAATCTCTTGTTCCGTCATCGTACCCGAAATAATCATATTTTCCACGCTTGCGGGTCAGGAATTCTTTAAAAGCAGACTGATCGTTATAAGAAGTTCCCATACTTACAGTGGTAAAATTTTCGTTGGGAATATCTTTGGTTCTTACCTCTACAAAACCTCCTGCAAAACTGGCATTCATATCCGGTGTTGCCGTTTTACTTACAACAACACTTTCCACCATTGATGTAGGAATAATATCGAAAGAGAAATTCTGATTGTAGGCTTCCGTACTCGGCAGGTTGATTCCATCCATTGCTGCAGTATTCCATCTTTCTCCCATAGATCTTACGACTACATATTTATTATCTATAGTGGTAATTCCGGTTACTCTTTTCAAAGTTCCACCCACATCATTATCAGGGGTTTTAGAAATCTGTTCGGCAGAAATTCCGTCACTCATCTGGGCTGCTTTTTTCTGCTGAGCCAATAATCCCGCTTGGGTATCGGCTTTACGGGTTGCTGTAACCACTACTTCTTTAATATCTGTAATTTTGTCAGACGCTCTGTTTAATGCAAATGAAACCGTATTTGTTTCTTTATTGATGACTGATAGTTTTTCAACCCGAAGCGTATTATATTTAGGCGCTTTCACCATCATATTATAAAGTCCCGAAGGAAGATCCAGAGAGAAATCTCCATTATTATCTGTTACCGTTGTTTTCCCTGCAATATTCACCTCTGCTCCTGCAACTGGATTTCCCACTTCATCCACTATTTTCCCTGATATACGCCCGTTTCCCGGTACAGAACTAACAGATCCTTCATATTTTATTGAAATAAGATCTCCCTGTAAACGATATACTACAGGAAGTCCATTGGTAATATCTTTCAGGCAACTATTGATCGTAGAATTTTCACATTTTATCCCTTTTACCTTCAGCTCTTTGATATCAAATTTTGAATAGGCCAGTCTCATCCCTGTTTTTCCGGCAAACTCTTCTAAAACTTCAATTAATGGTCTGCTTGCTGGAACAGAAAATGACACTTTCTGAACCAATTCCTGTGCTTCTGCTGCAACAGTAAAAAATAAGGCTGCTATGGTAAAACCACATTTCAAACTTTTCATACGTAAGTGTTCTCTTTTCATTAAGATTATCTGATTATTTGTTTTTTGATCGTTATTATTTCAGGATGTAGGCATTATCGTTTTTCTGAACTTCAAACCCCAGGATAAAGGCTAATGCTTCTATATTTTCGCTCACAGTTCCTCCTGTAAAATCTGCTGTAATCTTTTTGTCTTCAGCTTCTTTCGGATAATGAATTTTTGTACCATAATTGCCTTCCAGCACTGTAATCACTTCTTTTAGAGAAACATCGTTAAAACTTAAAGACAATAACTTAGGATGCTGCTTTCCTGAAACTCCATCGGGAGCAAATGAAATAATAGCTGTTGTACGGGCAACCCCCAGATTCGTCCATTTCTGATTGGGTTTCAGATAAGAAACAGGTACTCCCGCTGAAGATACGGCCACTTTTCCTTCATAAAGATCTACTGCTTTTTTCTTCCCGGATTGGGAAACTTTAAATACCGTTCCCAATACTTTCGTACTGAAACCCTCAGCATGAACAATAAAAGGATGAGTTTTAGATTTGGCTATGGAAAAAATAGCATCTCCTTTTAAATTGACTACTCTGGTAGAGGCAGGAAATGATTTTGCTACCGTAAGTTCTGCTCCGGGTAATAAGGTTACTACAGATCCGTCTTCCAGATGAACGGTCCTGTTTTCCAATACAGCAAGATAAACATCCGGCTTAATGAATGTATGATAAGTGAAAACTCCGCCCAATGTCAAAAGCAAAATAATGACAGCGGCAATTTTATAGACATTCTTCTGAAACCTATTTCTGTATTCTGCTTTTTCATAAGGAACGAAATAATGCTCCAAGCCACTCAGCACTCTTTTTTTAGATTCCTGCAGATGAACTTCATCCAGATCTTTTTCTGCAAGAGTCTGCCATTTCTTTAAAATTTCCTTTTCTTTTTCAGAGATCTTTTCCTCTGAAACTTCACGTGTCCAGAGTCTGAAAACAAAGGCCTCGATATTTTTATAATTAAAACGTTTCATAAAATATTTCATAGTATTCACCGATACTTCTATCAATAAGACTATGAAAATGAGAAACTTCCCCAACGCATTTTTAACATTCAGTTCATATTCATATCACCGTCTTGAGATTTTTCAATCTATTTTACATTTATTAAACATTAAATTCACAATTAAGGGATATTCATCAGAAATATTTAACCTTACCATAATTAAAGTTCACAAAAAGTTAATTTTCCTTTAGGTAATTTTGTTGCAGTAATATGAGCCTAACAGATTCTACTTTATTAAAGAAAATAAAATCAGGTGACAGACCTGCATTTATGCTGATGTATGACCGGTACTGGGATAGTTTGTACCGTTTCGTTTTTGTGCGGACAAAGGATAAGGAAGTTTCCGAAGAACTGCTTCAGAATTTATGGATAAAGATCCTTGAGAATACAGAGATGATACAAACGGATGAATCAGGAAGTGCAAAAGGCTATCTGCTTCGGCATCTGCATTACCGGATTCTGGATTACTACAACAGCTTTAAAAAAATACCTCCAACATTGAGTATTGATGAATTTGATATCCCTGCAGAAATAGATGCATCAGACACTGAGTATTTTGAAATTCTGGAAGAAAATGAAATCAGTGCTTTATTATCCATGATTGATAAAGTGGTTTCACAGCTTCCCCCCACCGAACAACAGGTGTATGAAATGAGAATCCGAAGAAATATGTCTGTTCAGGAAACGGCAGAAGAACTGGGGATAAGCAACAAAACTGTAAGCAACAAACTGAGTAAGGCTCTGGGGGAAATCCGAGAACAGCTCAATCCGGATTATCAATCTTCCAAAAAATTAATTTCTATTCTGATGCTGATGGAAATTCTTACGAAATATTGATTGTAAGGAAGAAAATGAAAGTAAATATTCTACCCATTTAGAAGGCAGGCAGCTGAGCTGATTCAAAATTCAGGATTTTATAATCTGCATGCTCAAAGTTTATGATTTCAACATTATTGGTAAAAACAACAGTTTTCATCCCGGCAGCTTTAGCCGCTTTCAATCCGGAATGGCTGTCTTCAATGGCAATACAATATTCAGGCGGGATTCCCAATTGCCGGGCAGAACTAAGATATACAGCAGGATAAGGTTTGCCCTGCTCTTCAAATTCGGAGGAGTGAACAGTATCAAAATAATCCCGAACCTGAAGCTTTTCAAGAACAGCATCGGCAACACGTAAAGGAGCGTTCGTAGCCAGCCCTATCTTATATTCTTTACTTTTAATATCCTTAATAAATTCCTGAATTCCGGACATGGTACAGTCCTCAGATCGGATGAGCTCAATAACTCTGGAGACTACTTCCTGTTCCAAAGTAGGTACATCAAGGTTTTCCCAAGGAAATCGCCCATACCAGAACTCTGTTACCTGTTTCGTAGTCATATATTTCGTCTGTGCAGCCAGCTCATCTGTGATCTGAACTCCATAGGATGAAAATACTTCCCGTTCTGCTTTTGCCCAGAAACCTTCTGAGTCCACAAGAACTCCGTCCATATCAAAAATTACTGCCTTTAGAGCCATATTGAAAATAAATTTTAATGATGAAATATTACTGACTTATTTTATACACACAACGCTGTCCTCCTGAAATAATATGGTCTACCCTTTCCACGGTATATTCACTCCCAATCAGTGATTGAAAATTTGAAAGTTCCGCCCGGCAAAATCCCTGGCATTCCGTAGCAGCAGCACAAATAGGACAATGGTTTTCAATCAGAAAATATTCTTTGCCTTCTTTTTTCCATTCTGCCATATACCCTTCTTTGCTTCTGGCTTCGGCAAGAACTTCAAGACGCTCCTCTAGGGTTTTAGTCTTAGAAATAGCCTTTTCATAACGTTCATAGGTATTCTTCTCACGATCGGTAATCAACAGATCCAGTGCATTTTCTCCCAAAAGATTTTTTACAGATTGTAAAAGCTGAACCGTTACTTCCGCATGAGTATCCGGAAACTGCGCCAAACCTTTATCTGTAAGAGTATAGTAAGTAGAAGGACGGCCTACTCCTTCACTTTTCATTGTCGGTTCAATCAATCCGGCTTCTGCAAGGTTTAGCAAATGCTTTCTCGCTCCTTCTTTTGTGATGGATAACTCTTTAGCAATCAGAAGTGAAGTGGCTTCCCCTCTCATCTTTAAAAACATCAGAATGCGATCTCCTGCCGGTTTCTTCATTTGACAATATTTAGGTTGTTTTATTTTTCAACAACAAAGATAGTCATTTTCTATAATCTTCAAATAAACAAATCAAAACACTGTTTTACAATACATTAAAAATAAAAATTTCCAAATCAATAAAACAACCAATAAGTTGTTTTATTAAAATAAATTTCTACCTTTGTCCTACATTAATTAAAAATAAATGCAATGAAACCATTTACACTACCTCAGTTATCCTATGCGTATGATGCGCTGGAACCATTTATAGATAAAAATACAATGACTATTCATCACCAGCGTCACCATCAGGCTTATGTAGATAACCTGAATGCAGCACTGGAACAAACCAATGAAACCAATCCGGATCTCAATTCTTTACTACAAAGAATCAGCGAATACAGTCCGGCAGTGAGAAATAATGGCGGTGGGCACTTCAATCATTCTTTATTTTGGGAAATCCTTTCTCCTCAACCCAAATTAACTCCCGAAGGAAAACTGAATGAAACGATCATCTCCACTTTTGGAAGCCTGGATGAACTTAAGGCTGAAATGAAAAAGGCTGGGCTTGGACAATTCGGATCAGGCTGGGTCTGGTTGTTTGTAAAATTCAATGGTTCTCTTGCGGTAAGCTCTACTCCCAATCAGGACAATCCTATGATGGATGTTCTTCCGGTGAACAGAGGCTTTCCAATCCTTGGAATTGATGTTTGGGAACACGCCTATTATCTGGCTTATCAGAACAAAAGAGCAGATTATCTGGATTCATTCTGGTCTGTATTAGACTGGACATCGGTAGAGAAAAAATATGAAGAAGCTCTTTCAAAAATAAGATAATACACAATATTTCAGGATAAAACAGAAGCAATGGATACTCAGGTTTTCGTCAATAAAGCAGCTGCTTCAGGCATTATTGCTTTTGACTTTTTAGATTATAAGCCCACTACAGAAATTGTAGAATTAGATATTAAAGACCATCTTTTTATGGGAATGATTGTCAAGGAAAAGGAATTTAAAGAATCCATTTCGGCAGCAGATTATTCTGTGTATCAAAACAAGGCTGTCGGAATTATTTGTTCTACTGATGCTATCATTCCCCCTTGGGCCTATATGCTTCTTATGGAAAAGCTATCCCCGTATGCCGTTTATGTAGATTTAAAGAGTGCCGAAACGGTATTGCTTGATCTTTGGAAACGCCGTATGACCTATGCAGATCTAAAACATTTTAAAGATCAGAAAGTTGTTGTGAGAGCAAGTAATTCTCATGATCCGGCCCTTTATGTATTAGCTACTGAACTTTTAAAACCTTTGGTGAAAAGCCTGATGTACGGCGAAATAGGACTTCCAAAAGTAATTTTCAAAAAATAAAACAAAATGAAAGCAATCATATTCAACGGATCTCTGGAAAGAAGAACAGAGTCTACTTCCGGACTGATCTCTGCTTATCTATCAGAACAGCTGGAAGCGCTCGGGATCCGCACTGATATTTTTACGCTCGCAGATTCCGGGATTCCTTTATTTGATGTCACACTCACCAAAACCCCTTTGGCTGTGGAACGAATGACTCAACTATTTCAGGATGCTGATTTTCACTTCTGGCTGGCCCCACTCTATCACGGAAGCATTCCGGGAGTGATGAAAAACTGCCTGGATTGGCTGGAAGTAACTGCCAATTCTTATGAGCCTTATCTTACAGACAAAACTATAGGACTGGTGTGCTGGGCAGATGGTTTACAGGCCATGCAGGGAATTAATGCGATGGATGCTATTGCTAAGTCATTACGGGCATGGCCGCTTCCCTTCAGTGTTCCGATTCTCAGAACTTTCTTATTTGATAATGAAAATCCTAAACAGATCTCAGCATTCTATACCAGTAAACTGGATAAGCTTATCAACATAGCCACCACAAAGAAAATTGAAAAAAAGATAATAAACCAATCATAACATGATAGAAACAGATATACTGATCATTGGTGCCGGCCCTGTAGGGTTATTTACGGTTTTTGAAGCCGGCCTTCTCAAAATGCACTGCCATATTATTGATGCATTGCCACAGATGGGAGGCCAGTTATCAGAATTATATCCCAAGAAGCCCATATTTGATATTCCCGGATTCCCGAGTGTATTGGCTGGTGAACTGGTTGATAATTTATATGAACAGATCAAACAGTTTGAACCCGGATTTACCCTTTATGAAACGGCTGTACATCTTCTGAAGCTGGAAGAAAACTTATTTGAAGTGATTACCGATAAAGGGACAAAACACAGAGCTAAGGCGGTTGTTATTGCCGGAGGCCTCGGAAGTTTCGAGCCTAAAAAACCGCCTATTGAAAATATTTCTTTGTATGAAGACTGCGGTGTCAATTATTTCATCAAACGTCCGGAGGATTATGCCGGAAAACGTGTGGTGATTGCCGGTGGTGGCGATTCTGCCCTGGACTGGACGATACATTTAGCAGAAATAGCTTCCTCATTAACACTAATTCACAGGCGAAATGAATTCAGAGGAGCTCTGGATTCTGTAGAAAAAGTGAAAAAATTAAAGCATGAAAGAAAGATCAATCTGATTACTCCGGCAGAAGTTATCGGTATTAAAGGAGAAGGTTCACTACAGGAAATTGTAGTAGAAAAAGAAGGTGCTATTCAAACTATTGATACCGATTATTTCATTCCTTTATTTGGATTGGTTCCTAAGCTTGGCCCTCTAGTAGAATGGGGGCTGGAACTGGAAAAGAATGCCATTAAAGTGGATAACAGCACAGATTTCCAGACGAATATCGGTGGGGTTTATGCTGTAGGAGACATTAATACCTATCCTTTTAAAATGAAGCTGATTTTATGTGGGTTCCATGAAGCGGCTATTGCCTGCCAAAGCATTTACCAGCGACTGAATCCTAATAAAAAGTTTGTTCTGAAATATACTACGGTAAGCGGCATCGAAGGTTTTGACGGAACAAAGAAGCAGGCAGAAAAGCAAGTAGTAGCAACAATTGACTAATAACCATGAAAGATGAAATTACAATCACAGTGACAGATCAGACCGGTATTGAATATACCCTGATCTGCCCACTGGAGATGGGACTCACTTTAAAAGATATCTGTAAAGCCTATGAACTCCCTATGGAAGCCATGTGCGGCTGAATGGCGATGTGTGCCACCTGTCATTGTTTTATTCTGAACAATGCAGCATCATTGTCTGAAAAAAGTGATGTGGAGGATGCACTTCTTTCGGAACTCTTTACTTCCAATGAAACCAGCAGGTTAGCCTGTCAAATCTATCTGACAGCCCAAATGGATGGCCTTGCCATAGAAATTGCGGCAAATTAACAGATTCAAAATACAAGTTTGCACAGTTTATGATGTAATAAATTGTTGGAACTGTTTTAATTAAGTTTAGTAGGGATTTCTAAAACAGTACGTTGAAGGAATCCCTTTTTTACAACATTTTAAAAATAAAGCATATGGCTATTAAAATAACAGATGCCTGCATCAACTGTGGTGCCTGTGAACCTGAGTGCCCTAATTCAGCCATTTACGAAGGAGCCATCGACTGGCGTTGGCAGGATAAAACGAAACTTTCGGGTCATATTAACTTCCCGGATGGTACAGAAGGAGACGCAGCAACCTATAATCCGGCGGTTTCTGATGATGTTTATTATATTGTATCCGGAAAATGTACCGAATGTAAGGGGTTTCATGAAGAGCCTCAATGTAAGGCGGTATGCCCGGTAGACTGCTGTATTGATGATCCTGATCATAGAGAAACAGAAGAAGTTTTGTTAGACCGGCAGAAGTTCATGCATGGAGCTTAATTCTAAACTATACATTCCTATAAGTATTCTGCCATTCTAAATTAACTACATAAACACATCATTTTTAATAATGCTGCTAAATTTCTATTCAATCAATAGAGGCAGGTTTTAACCCGCCTTTTTATGATATTCCAATTCAACCGGCTTTAGCCGAAACTTATTTTTCTTTAATCTCATTATAAATCTTTTCAGTATAGGGAGTCTCCATATTCACCTCTTTACCATATTTCAAAACCGCTCCGGCAAACAGCTCCAGCTCATTCTCTTTTTTTCCGGAATGAATATCCAGCTGCAAAGATGTAGGCGTTTCAAAAGGAAATGTAGACGCTTTTTCAAAGGTTTTTTCAATAATATCTTCAGCAAGATGAATTTCTTTTTGATTTGCAATCTGCTTTATTTCCTTCATAATCTCTGTTGCTTCCTGTTTTTGTTCTTCATCAGTACAAACAGTTCCAATAGATGAATTATGCTTGGCGGTTACCAGTCCAAAGCTTGCAATGAAGATAAACTTAGTCCAGATATCTGTTGTAGAATTGTCTTTAAAATCAAAATCAATTTTGCTTTCCTGAAGAAGATCCGTTACCCATACAATATCACTTGAAAAATGCTCAGGATCTCTTCCTACAATCATCTTTCCTGCTTTTCCTTTATGCTCCACCGTTCCTCTTTCTTTAATATGAGAAGCCACATAAATACAGGTTGGCAGAATAACATGATCCGGAATTATTTTTCGGATTCTGTCGTAAATATCTGCTCCGTTCATCATAGGAAGCAGAATTGTATCTTTAGTAATCACTTCTTTCAGCTGTCTGCAGACATTCTCCAGATCATATTCCTTTACACAGATCAGGACAAGATCAGGATTTTTAAGATCACTGATATTCTGTTCTATTGCATTTGGATGAGTACGATTGTTGGAGTGTTCTGGTGAAAGTAAAACCAATCCGTTTTCTTTTACTTTATCATAAGTTTCGCCCCTTGCTACAAAGGAAACAGTATATTTTCCGGAAGTCTCATTTATCTGGTTAATTTTAAAACCGAAATATCCACCTACACCTCCTAATCCAACAACTACTATATGTTTTTTGTTCATGAAATTATTTTTAGCAAAGATGGATGACAAATTTCAATCTATCACTTGACAAATGAAAAGAAATGATAGTTTAAGACTAAGATTGGAAGAGGGAGGCTGGAAGCTGGAAGTTCTAGCAGGTTATAAAACAACAGACAGACCTCTTTATTAATTTTTAAAATGATTATTATTTTTCTACAAACGCAGAGAGCACAAAGATAATTTTTTGCAGTGCTTTATATTAGTTCGCAAAGGCACTTCGTTCAGCCAAGAAATATCTACACCGCTACCTTGCTGAGTGGAACGCCCTTGCGAACGAATCTAAAACATCTTACTCAAAAACTTTGCGAACACTGCGTTAAAAAATTTCCAGAAATCATCAGGCTGACAGTAACTTCCAGCTCCCAGCCTTTTACTTAATTACTTATTCTGATTTTCTTAAACGCAGAGAGCACAAAGATAATTTTTTGCAGCGCTTTATTACCGATCGCAAAGGCACTTCGTTCAGCTAAGAACTCATTACATTTTACACCTTGCTGAGTGGAACGCCATTGCGAACGAATCTAAAACATCACACCCAAAAGCCTTGCGAACACTGCGTTAAAAAACTTCCAGAAATCATCAGGCTGACAGTAACTTCCAGCCTCCAGCTCCCAGCCTTTTACTTAATTACTTATTCTGATTTTCTTAAACGCAGAGAGCACAAAGATAATTTTTTGTAATGCTTTATTACCGATCGCAAAGGCACTTCGTTCAGCTAAGAAATAAATACACCATCCACATTGCTGAGTGAAACGCCCTTGCGAACGAATCTAAAACATCTTACTCAAAAACTTTGCGAACACTGCGTTAAAAAACTTCCAGAAATCATCAGGCTGACAGTAACTTCCATCTTCCAGCCTTTTACTTAATTACTTATTCTGATTTTCTTAAACGCAGAGAGCACAAAGATAATTTTTTGCAGCGCTTTATTACCGATCGCAAAGGCACTTCGTTCAGCTAAGAAATAAATACACCATCCACATTGCTGAGTGAAACGCCATTGCGAGCGAATCTAAAACATCACACCCAAAAGCCTTGCGAACACTGCGTAAAAAACTTCCAAAAATCATCAGACAGGCAGTAACTTCCAGCCTCCATCTTCCAGCTCCCAGCCTTTTACTTAATTACTTATTCTGATTTTCTTAAACGCAAAGAGCACAAAGATAATTTTTTGCAGTGCTTTATATTAGTTCGCAAAGGCACTTCGTTCAGCTAAGAAATAAATACACCATCCACATTGCTGAGTGAAACGCCCTTGCGAACGAATCTAAAACATCTTACTCAAAAGCCTTGCGAACACTGCGTTAAAAAACTTCCAGAAATTATCAGACAGACAGTAACTTCCAGCTCCCAGCCTTTTACTTAATTACTTATTCTGATTTTCTTAAACGCAAAGAGCACAAAGATAATTTTTTGCAGTGCTTTATATTAGTTCGCAAAGGCACTTCGTTCAGCTAAGAAATAAATACACCATCCACATTGCTGAGTGAAACGCCCTTGCGAACTAATATAAAACATCTTACTCAAAAACTTTGCGAACACTGCGTTAAAAAACTTCCAGAAATCATCAGGCTGACAGTAACTTCCAACCTCCATCTTTCAGCCTTTTACTTAATTACTTATTCTGATGTTCTTAAACGCAGAGAGCACAAAGATAATTTTTTGCAGCACTTTATTACCGATCGCAAAGGCACTTCGTTCAGCTAAGAAATAAATACACCATCCACATTGCTGAGTGAAACGCCCTTGCGAACGAATCTAAAACATCTTACTCAAAAACTTTGCGAACACTGCGTTAAAAAACTTCCAGAAATCATCAGGCTGACAGTAACTTCCAGCTCCCAGCCTTTTACTTAATTACTTATTCTGATTTTCTTAAACGCAAAGAGCACAAAGATAATTTTTTGCAGCGCTTTATTACCGATCGCAAAGGCACTTCGTTCAGCCAAGAAATATCTACACCGCTACCTTGCTGAGTGGAACGCCATTGCGAACGAATCTAAAACATCTTACTCAAAAACTTTGCGAACACTGCGTTAAAAAACTTCCAGAAATTATCAGACAGACAGTAACTTCCAGCCTCCATCTTCCAGCTCCCAACCTTTTACTTATTAATATCTCTTCGGATTCTGCTCAACGAACTGTCTTTAATTCCCAGATAGGAAGCAATGATCTTCAGCGGAACATGCTGAAAAATATCCGGATCTTTCTTCATCAGATTAGCGTAACGGGTTGAAGCTTTCTGGCTTGCCATTTCGATCAGTCTGTCGTGAATATTGTGATAATTCAAAACAAAAAGAAGCCTACTAAACTCCCTGAATTCAGGAATATTGTGAAAGTTATATTGCACGTTTTCCAATCCGGTTTCCCAGAATGTACAGTCTGTAACAGTCTGATAGATTTCTTTGGTTGGCTGTTGTCTGAAAAAGGATAAAAAATCGTTCACAAAACACGGTGCAGCATAAATATTGGTCGTAATTTCCTCATTATCCTCATTCAGCAGATAGGAACGAACATATCCTTTTTCCAGAAAATAGGTCTTGGTACTGATGGTATTTTGATCCAGTAAAACATCATTAGCCTTTAACTCAAAAGATTTGAAGGTTTCCGTGATTTTCTCCACCACTTCATCTTGGATACTGAACAAGGAATGGAAATAATTATTAATCGATGATTTATCCATTGGAAATTACAACGCTATCTATTTTTAGCCTTCTAAAATAGGGATAATTCTGTGAATTTGGTTTAAAATATACATCGAAGATCTGTTGAGGAAACACCCTGTCAAAAATTCTTTGAATTTTTGACACCCAATATCATAACTCCACCACCACTTTTCCTATGGTTCGTCCAGTTTCAATCTGTTCATGGGCTTTTGCTATTTCATTGAAAGAAAATATATGAGAAATATGAGGCTTTATAATTCCTTTTTCCAACAGAGAAGCTATTTTCTGCATATCCCTGCCACTGGAATACACTGACATAAAATAGCAGGCATGCAGGTTCTTTTCACGAGCCTGCTTTTCATCATCCTGAGTATGTCCGGAAGGCAGCGTTACAATAGTCCCGAAAGGCTTTAAAACCTGAACAGATTTCTGAAAATTTTCACCGCCAATAGCTTCCAATACAAAATCAATATCATGAAGAAGCTCTTCAAAATGATTCGCTTTATAGTCAATATGTTGATCAGCTCCCAGTTCCATTACAAAATCTTGGTTAGCTGCAGAGGAAGTAGCAATAACATGAGCTCCAATATATTTTGCAATTTGTATGGCAAAATGTCCTACTCCTCCGGCGGAGGCATGAATAAGTACTTTATCCGTTGATCTCAGCTTACCATAACTGTCAAAAGCCTGCCAGGCAGTCAATGCCGCCAAAGTGCTGGCTGCCGCTTCAAGATGTGTAACATTTTTAGGCTTAACTGCTAAATGTTCTGCCGGAGCTGCTACATATTCAGCATAGGCTTTGCCGTGTCCGGCAAAATTAACCATCCCAAAAACCTCATCTCCTACCTTATATGAAGTGACTTCACTTCCAGCTTCAACAATCACACCGGAGATATCCCAACCTAAAATCAAAGGATCATACTGAGTTAAACTTTCTGCAAGTGGGGCCTTTCTACTCCGCACTTTAACATCTACAGGATTGATGCTGACGGCTTTTACCTTAACAAGGACTTCATGATCTTTGATACTCGGTTTTTCAATTTCTTTTTCCACAAGATGCTCTGTTCCACCGAACTGTTCCAATACGATTGCTCTCATAATCTTTTACGTTATATCCACAAAAATAGACTGATTTTAAGCATTAAAACAGGTATATTTCGTATATATTCAGGTATATTTTAAGGCTACGAATGCACAAGTATTTTTAAAATCCTGTGATATTTTCTGTGTGCTAATGTGGTGGAAAAATTAAACAACATTAGCACATAGACTTTAAGATATTAATAAACAACTTTCATTTAGGCATATGATTTTGGCTCAACCTAATTTAAATAATAATTTATCTGGGATTAGGCCTATTTTTGTAATTTAATCTGTTAAAGAACATCACTCCCTTTTATTGATTATGGATAAGGACTTTCAGTTTCATTTCATTGAGCCAGATCAGAGTATTTCAGATTTTGTAGAAAATCTGGGAACTTTCCATAACCGGTCGGATGCAGCAAAAGAAGTGGTTATTATTCCGGATGGAAGGGTTGATTTATTTTTTATGCAATCTTCATCGGAACCTTTTCAGGTCGCCCTTATCGGATTGGAAACCTATCCTGAACAAAGACAGATTCTGCCACAGACTCAGGCTTTTGTTGTAAGTTTTAAACCTATTGCCGTTGAATACATTTTAAATACAACCATTGCAGATGTACTCAATACAGCAAAAGAGCTTCCTAAGGATTTCTGGAACTTTAAAGCGGATGATTTACAGGATTTTGAACTTTGCTGCACCAAAGCAATACAAAAGATTAAGGAACTTATTCCCCAGAAAACAGATGAGAAAAAACGTAAGCTTTTTGAGCTGATCTATGCATCAAAAGGTGAAATGAGCGTGAAAGAACTGTCTGAAAAAGTGAATTGGAACAGCAGGCAGATCAATCGTTATTTTACAAAGCAACTGGGCCTGTCTTTAAAGGCCTATTCTACGATCTTACGTTTCAGAGCTTCTTTAGAGCATATTGCA
Organism: Chryseobacterium sp. StRB126; assembly: GCF_000829375.1. Classification (NCBI taxonomy): domain Bacteria; kingdom Pseudomonadati; phylum Bacteroidota; class Flavobacteriia; order Flavobacteriales; family Weeksellaceae; genus Chryseobacterium; species Chryseobacterium sp. StRB126. The sequence goes on along the minus strand of NZ_AP014624.1, from coordinate 2,430,719 downwards.
CAAGGCAGATTATTTCCAGAACTTAATTATACGGATCAGAATCATTTCATTAAGGAGATTAAAAAATTTTCTGGTGTTGTTCCCAAAGAATTATCCAAAAATAAAGATGACCGATTTATACTATTATCAGTGCTGAAGGGACAGTAATTTTGTCCTGTAAAATTTAAATACAATGCTGATAGACAATATATCAATAGCCATCGTAGGTGGTGGCCCTGCCGGATTAACACTGGCAAGACTTTTACAGCTTAAAAATGCCTATGTAAAAGTATACGAAAGAGACTTTAATAAAGAAGCACGTGTGCAGGGTTCTCCCCTCGATATGCATGAAAATTCAGGACTGGCAGCTATAAGTAAAGCTGATTTATTGGAAGAGTTTAAAAAGACATTCCGCCCCGGGGCAGATAAAACACTTATCATGAATGAACAGGCTGAAATTCTGTTCAGTGACCATGACACCAAACCAGACGAGGATTTTGGAGCTGAGCATTTCCGTCCTGAAATAGATCGTGGGCCTTTGAGAAATATGTTGCTGGAATCTCTCCACCCGGACACCGTTGTTTGGGACAGTCATTTTATCTCCATGGAACCTCAAAACGAGGGCTGGCTGATTCATTTTAAAAATGGAACATCGGCTTATGCAGACCTTGTGATTGCTGCAGATGGAGCTCATTCCAAGATCCGTCCTTATCTCACAGATAACAAACCGGTGTATTCAGGAGTCATTATGCTGGAAGGAATTGTTTCGAAACAACATGCTCCCCATATCAATGCATTAATTAATGGTGGAAAGATAATGGCCTTTGGGAATTCTAAAAATATACTGATGGGTCAAAAGGGAAATGGTGATCTTGGATTTTATGCAAGCTTTAAAGCAGAGGAAAACTGGGCTGCAAATTCCAAGCTGGATTTCTCGGATAATACAGCCATTCTTCATTGGTTTAAAACAGAATACCCGGAATGGAATGAAATATGGCATGAACTGTTTGAAAACGCTGTTATCCCTTTCATTCCCCGTCCTATCTATGCTATGCCATTGGATCAAAGCTGGGAAACAAAATCAAATATAACTTTAATAGGTGATGCTGCCCATGTTATGCCTCCATTTGCGGGAGAAGGAGCCAATATGGCAATGCTTGATGCCCTTGAGCTCAGTGAACATTTAACAGATAGCAGCTATACCTCTCTACAGGAAGCGATTTCCCATTATGAAATCAATATGCGGAAACGAGCTGCAGATGCAACCAAAGAATCTCTTGAAAACGGAGAGCGTATGCATTCTGAAACAGCCTTAGCAACCATGCTCGAGTTCTTTAGTGGACATTTAAGATAAAAAACAGGAAGAATAAGTCTTGAAATATCATTGTTTTATAGAGTGCAATAACTTTTTACTTCCCTCCTCCATCTTCCTACCTTTATAATAAAAATGGCTGCCTCAACTGAGACAGCCGTTTTTCCCTCTAAAAAAATAAATATTTCTTCTCTCCTTTTAAGATCCTGATTTCGGAGATTCATTTGTGTAAAAAAAAATATGATTAAAAAATATACTTAACATAATTTGCGAATTAAATAGCTGCCTCAAATATTAAGACAGCTATTTCCCAGCTAAGATAAATATCACTTTTTACCTCCGGTAGATTCCTTTACCGGAACCTCATTTATGTTTTATTTTTTAATTAACTGTATTGTAAGTGTTTGATCGTTTTTGATAGTCGCCACATGTTTTTCTTTATATTAACATGCTGTATCGGCAAAAACTTTAATCATTCATCACAATACAATTACAAATCTATATTTTAAATCGAAAGAAGTAAAAAAAACACCTACTACACTTGTACAGCATTAACACATGATACTGATTATCAAATAACTATAATCAAACAAAAAAAGTAAATACTATTTTTTATAAATAAAACATATAGGAAATGCTTAAAGAAAAAATACAAAAAGTCATTTTTGAAATAGTTCAGATATTATATTCTTAGGACTTCATTTCATACAGCTTCCTCAAATTCACATCCACTAACACCAAAAACACGCAAAATAATCAATCGTCTTATTTTCAATATATTAAATATTAAAATATGACCTGTAGTACTCGTGTAGTAGACCTATTTTTTATTATTTGATTAAAAATTTTCATATTTGAGCTCAAGACCACTAAGAAAATTCAGGTGGCGAAAAAAAACATTTCGAAACACTGTCTGATGTGATGCATCAGACAGTTTTTTACTTGTACATAAGTCATTAAAAAACTGATCAAAATATTGATTTCTGTGAGAAGACTAAACTGTTTCTGATCCTATATTTTTTCTGTTAAACAGTCCACTACTGAATAAAAGCATAGCTGGGCAATTTTCTTAGAAGTAAATGGAGTTTCAACAGAGCACAGAAAATCCCAATTCCCATAGCATAAAGCATTTTTGGCCTTATACTTCACTTTCCCGCCTGCCGATATTCTCATTTAGATGAACCCGAGAATCATACTCACCCAGAGTCCGGAATCTATTCTATCTTTGTTCATCAAAACTGCATGAAATAAAAAAAAGAAGGAACAAGTAAAGAAGGACACAAAATATGATGTTTTTATTATCTTAATCTAAAAGATATAGGTAAAACTTTTTATTAAGAACAATAATGTTCATTAATCATTTAATACGATCAAAGAAAACATAAATATCTGTTTCTGTGGGAATATTCATTTTTTTCCGGATTCTGTATTTTTTCTGTTGAATGGTTCTATGCTGAACAAGTGTATAATTGGCAATTTCCTTAGAAGTAAAATGCAGCTTCAGCATGGCACAGAAAACCAGCTCTGAAGTTTCAAGATTAGAGTTAATGGCTAAAAGTTGTTCTATATATCCAGGATATACTTCTTTAAAACAAGTAAGAAATTCAGAATCATTCCTTTTGGCCATCTCAATGATTTCTTCCTGCCTGTTATCATGGATCCTGTTTTTCAGGCTTTCAGCCTCTGATCTCAGGTCGGCCTTTCTTTTCCTCAAAATAGTGATGATTCTCCACGAATAGACTGCCAGTAAAGAAAATCCTGCAAGAGACAGAAAAATAACCCATTGAACCTTAGTTCTATGTTGTTCTGCACCAGTTTTTGATACTGAAATAAAAGATTCCATATCCTGATTAATGGTTGCCAATAATGCTGCATTGGTCTTATTTTTTGCTTCAGTGTAAGCATTCAGATAAAAATAGGCTTTTTCTTTATCTCCTGTTATTTCATATAAAGTCCTAAGATCGTTATAAATATACTTTGTATACTGAGCAAAAATACGCCTAGTTTTTTTATCAATCTCCAAAGCCCTTAAAAATTCTTTTTCTGCCTTATCATATTCATTATAATAAAGGTAATATTCCCCCATAATTGTATGAATATTAAGAGTAATAGCATCCTCTCTATTTCTGACAATCATTTTATTATAAGCACTTGTTATATATTTATAAGTGGAATCCTTATTTTTATGCATGTATATATAATCACTTATTGTACAATCTGCAATACCGGTTTTATCAAATTCTCTTGCTTTCTGAAAATATTCCAGAGCAGCCTTGGGATTCTTTTTTTGAGTATAATAATCCCCCTGTTGTGTATAAATATTATAAAGAGTTATCTTTTTTAATTCGGAATCGTTACTTTTCTCAATATTCTTTAATGCTTCATTATTGTACTCAAATGCTTTATCAATCCTTCTCAGCTCAGAATTAAGCTTACCGTAATAATTGTAAAATATAGCTTTATGCAAAGGATTGTCTGAATTTTCCAGAATTTCCTGAGCTTTATTAAATAGAATATTGGATTTTTGATAATTTTCCAGGGATATATTGACTCTCGCTAAGTTTATATAACATAAAGCTTTACCATCTTCATACCTTATTTTCTCTGCTATTTTGTAGTATTTTTTATTAAGATTAACCAAGGAATCATATTGCCCTGCTAATCTGAATTCTTCATTTTGCGTCATTAAAGGGATGTCAAAGCTTTTTTCGTATTCCCTTGAACTCGGGTTACAAGACATCAGAATGATGAGTACAATAAAAAGTAAAACGCGGATCATAATGCTTTTTCCTTTAATTGAATTTTTGTATAAATTAAGATTAAAAAATGACTTTTTAAACAAAGCGGTATTACATTTTTTTAAAATTGTACATAATAACATTAGTTCATTATTCTTTTAACTGCTAATTTTATCAAAAAAAACATAAATGTCCTCTTCTCTCGGAATATTAAGTCTTTTCCTGATTCTGTACTTTTTTTGTTGAACAGATCTGTGCTGTACAAAAGTATAATCGGCAATTTCTTTGGATGAAAAATGAAGTTTCAGCATGGCACAGAAGGTAAGCTCAGAGTTTTCAAGATCCGGATTGATTTTTAAAAGAGTATTTATAAAATCCGGATTAAGTTCTTTAAATTTCATCAGGAATGAGGAATCGTTTTTTTGGGCGAGCTCAGTCACTTCCTTCAGCATTTTTGCTCTTACATGGCTTTTCAATTCTTCCGTTTCTTGCTTTAAAGCTCTTTTTTTAAGCCTTTGGGTTTTAATTGTTTTCTGAACATATATCCCGGAAACAGTTAATGCAGTGATGGATAGCGCAATAGCCAGCGGCAAATCACTTCTATGCCAGTCAGACTCAGGTTTTATCTCGGAAATAAAATTCTCCGTGGCCTTATTCATTGTATCGAGACGTGCTACATCCAAACGGCCTTCCTCTTCCATATATTTTCTCAAGTAGTAATAAGCTTTACCTCCATCATTCTTTTTTTTGTAAAGCTCTGCAAGAGACTTGTAAACATTTTGGATATGTGAAGAATAAGTACGTCTTGTTTTAATATTGATTTCAAGAGCTTTTTTAAGGGCCTTTTCTGCCTGTTCATTATTATTCACCTCATTATAATAGTATCCCATGGTATAATATACCCATAGAGATTCTGCATCACTTGTCTTTTGGCTAAGCATCTTTTCATCCGACCGTGTAATATATACTTCAGCGGAATCTGTTTGGTGCCTGAATAGGTAGTATTGAGCAACCATACAGTTACTATATGCTGAGTTTTCCAATACATTTCCCTTTAAAAATGATTTCAGAGAAGTTCCGTACCATCCTTTAAAAGTATAATTAATACCTTTATTGATATAAAGCCTTGGAAGAAGTTTTCTTTTAAGATCTGAATCTTTTGCTTCTTTCAAATATAAAAATGCTTTACTATTAAATGTTATAGCTTTATCATACAACTTAAGATGTGAATAATACTGACTATAATCATCGTAGAAAGCTGCCTTATGAAAACCGTTTTCTGAATTTTTAAGGTCGTTTTCTGCCTTATTGAAAAAAAACAAAGCTTTCTCATAGTTTCCGGCAGAAATATTTACCTCTGCCATATTAAGATAACAAAGAGATATTCCTTCTTTATATCTCATTTTGGCTGCTTTTTTCAGATACTCAATATTAAGTTCAATAAGCGCTTCATACTCACCTCCCAACTGTAAGTCTGTACTCTTTTTTATCAGAATAGAATCAAACTTTTCCCTCTCTTTGTTCTGAGAATTCTTTTTACATGAGACAATACACAACAATATACCTATGCTCATTGTACAGATCATTATCTTTTTTATGAGTATTGAATATGGTATAATATTTTTAATAATAACTAGTTTTTAATTTACATTGGTATTTTCGCATACCTACCTATACACTTTTTTATAGTTAAGTTGAAAAACTTATCCATAATTTGATATTTTCTTTAATTCATGATATAAATATACATAATTTATATCCTCAATATATATAATAAGACTACCTGAAATTTAAAGTGTTACATTTTCTGTACTACATTCTAAAAAATATGTATAATTTTAACTTATTAAAAACAAAAAACTAAACTATATTCATATATTAAAAAAATAACTTTAAATTATAATCATAAAATCCATCATGAATATAGAATATCGAAAACTTTTATCCCATGAAAGCTCAATGTATCGGATGATTCGTCTAGAAAGTCTTGAACAATTTCCTGATTCTTTTGAGGCTAATTACCAGGAAGTCCTAAACACCGAGAAACTTAGAATGGAAATTGATATTGAAAATCAAACTCCCGAAAAGTTTGTATTTGGCGCTTTTGCAGATCAAAAGCTTATTGGTCTCTGTACTTTTGTTAAAGATGAGGCCAATTCCGGGAATATCTACCAGATGTATGTAAATAAAAACTTCCAAGGAAAAAATATAGGCTCCGGATTGGTACAGGCAGTTATTTATGAAGCCAAGGAAAAACTTAATGTAACTGAGGTGTATTTAGAAGTTGCTCATAACAATGAATCTGCTTATCATCTATACAAAAAGAACGGATTTAATGAAATAGAACCTCAAAACAGCGGAGATGAAATATCAAAAGTTACTGTTATGAAATATATAGTATAAAACAAAAAAGAACTACAAAATTGTAGTTCTTTTCATTTGTGACCCGGCTGGGATTCGAACCCAGGACCCATACATTAAAAGTGTATTGCTCTACCAGCTGAGCTACCGAGTCGGCCACTTACTTTTTCAAGTAAATCCCTTTGTTTAAGGGACTGCAAAGATAGAAAAATATCCTTTAAATACAAGCGTTACGCTACTTTTTTTCATCTGAAAATTTAACCCTTCCCCTTAAAAGTCTCAGTATTATTTTCTGATTCACATCAACCCTGCCATGCAAGAGATTGATAAATAATTATTTATCATTAAAATGCGACATGAAAAATTTTCACATCGCATTTTTATCATTCTATTAAAAAAAATATTTTTTCAAATTAAGGAGGTGCCTTTACTACAACTACCAAAGAAATGGAGCTTTGTCTCCATTTTTATTTTCGGCATAATAAAGAGAAGGAAGAACCTGTGCGAGATAAGTAAACTCACTGTAGCAATGCTCCATAAGTCCAAATCCTACCTCATCTGATAATTGATTTTCACGATCCGCCATTAATGCTCCAAGATAAAAATGGCTTCTCAATGTACAGCCTTGTACCGTATCCCTCACCACATGGAACATATAGCCGTCAATAGGATCCCCATTATGATCCACAGGTGTATTTTCACCAAACCCTATCCTTGCATAAACAACAGCACTAACCGATCCATCCGCATACGCCTGTTTTAGAACATCCACATTAAAGATATCTGCAGGATCATGGAATTTTATAGTAGCCTGCACAGGAGGAATATCACCCAGAGATTCTGTAGCATGTATGGTTGCTCCAATGTAATTCTCGTATTTAATCCATTTACTGTCCCAGCCACCGTGCTCTACATGGTCATGAGGATGCCAAAGTTTAAGATCGGCCGTTGTTTCAAAATACTTGAACCACCAATCCAGCATTTTTCCTTTACAATGATGCAAAACATTCCTCATTGCAATATGGAGCATTCCGTTTTCCAATCTACTGATGCCCGCTTCAAGTGCTATAGGTTTAGGAGATAACAGCGTATTAATATTCCTGAACATTACTTCTTCGGTTTCCTTTGTCGGTTTCATACTTACTATTTTAATTACATTATTTAATCTTTCAACCGAACATCCATGAAGAAAGCTAAGGCTCATTCTGGATCCTTCCTTAATCATTTCTTGAACTGTTGATTGTTGTACAAATGTAAACCAGACGGATTCTCAAATCATTGTATTATTTTCTAATAGACCTGTACAATTTGGAAACATATGGTCATGAGATTACCCGTCTTTAGAATCTCATATATAAAACGTAAAATGTAATTAAAAAAGAGAAATGCCGAAGCGTCATTACAAGCAGTCATTCAACTTCTTGAACTCCTCGGGAGTACGTCCTGTTTGTTTTTTATAAAACCTGGAAAAGTAAGCCGGATCTTCAAAATGAAGATCGAATGCAATCTCTTTTATTGTCAGTTCTCCGGAAATCAACATTCTATCTGCCTCTACAATAACCCTTTCATGCAGCAGCTGAGTAAGCGTTTTATTCATTTTCTCTTTCAGAATCTGATTGATCCGTTTTTCACTGATTCCCATCTTTGAAGCATAAAACTCTGCCCTGCGCTCAGTTTTATAATATTCATCCATTAACATAATGAACTGATAGACTCTTTTCTGATGGATATCCTGATTTAAAAAATAATGCTGACTGGTACGGATTAAGTTCAGAAGAAATACTTTTAGCAATGACTTTAAAACCAGATAACTTCCCAATGCACTTCGATATTCTTTCTCCATCAGTATGCTGAGATATTGAAGTGTCTCTACAACATCATTATCCAGATAGAGACTGGTATACTGCCCATGTATATTGAAAAGATTGAAAACATCAAGTGCAAACTCTTTATCATCTTCTTCCAGATATTCCCTTTTAAAGGCGATCACACATCCTTCCTTTCCTTCAAAATTTATTTTTTCAGAGCGATATAACGGTATCAGATAGATACCATGACCTTTATCTGTAGCCTCCGGATCATTTCTGAACCACATCATTTCCAGGAGATGAGCCCGTTGAGAGCTCTCCATATAATGATCCGGGCCGTTTTGGAATTCGAAAAAGATAAACTTTGATGGATCAATCTGATGGATGAATTTCATATTCCTCGCTCAATTTTATAATGCTATACAAATATACGAGACTAAAGGATTGGGATAAAAATAAAAAAAGAACCACTGAAATAGTAGTTCTTGTTATTGATAACCGCACAGAAATGCAGCTTGTATATTTTTATAAGAAATTTAATATTACTTAATCACTGTAGCTTTGAAAGAAAAGGATGAACCACCATTAGAACCGGTATCATATATATAAACAGTTACGGTATTTGCTGATGTTACCTTAGAGGTGTAGACCGGCGGATAATCTCCTATTGAAATATTACTTATTGGATTTACAATAACCGCATCCCCTACTGCTGCCCCAGCGACAGTAATTGTAAGTGAAGCCAGAGAACCTGGAGCTGGCAGAGTTATAGTATTTGTTCCTGTTAATAATTGTATGCTGCTACCACTGCTTGGGGTAGACCAAGTTCCATCTCCTCTAAGATAAGTAGAAGAACTTGCAGTACCTGAAGTTGTCGCTATTTTTGCCATTGTAACGGAAGCATCAGCAATCTTAGATGTAGTTATTTTATTAGCTCCAACAGTTACTACTCCTGTGGCATTTATTGTTGCGTCACCAGTCATACTAACAGGAGTTCCGGGTGAAAAAGGTGCCGTTGAGTTAGTTAAAATTATTTGCCCACCAGCCGTACCATTAGAAAAACCATTACCTTGTGGACCTTGCGCCCCCGCTACTCCCTGAGCTCCTGTGGCTCCCGTAATTCCCTGAATACCTTGCAATCCCTGAGCTCCTGTAGCCCCGGTTGCTCCTATTAGCCCTTGGGGTCCTACTGCTCCAGTAGCTCCCTGAAGACCTTGCAAGCCTTGTGGTCCGGTTGCTCCGGTTGCTCCGGTTGCTCCTACTAACCCTTGGGGTCCTACTGCTCCAGTAGCTCCCTGAAGACCTTGCAAGCCTTGTGGTCCGGTTGCTCCGGTTGCTCCTACTAACCCTTGGAGTCCTACTGCTCCAGTAGCTCCCTGAAGACCTTGTAAACCTTGTGGTCCTGTAGCTCCTGCTATCCCTTGAGCTCCCGTTGCTCCGGTAATCCCCTGAATACCTTGAGGTCCTATAGCTCCTTGAGGACCAGGAATGGAACTTCCTGAAGTTTTTGCATATAGAGCATAAGGAACACTTAGCAATTGCGACGTTCCTGTTATAGTATAATTATTTGATCCATTAGGATCTGTTTCTATTTTCATAAAATAAATATCTGAGCCCCAATCAATTGTAGAGTAAGAACCACTAACTAAAGTACCGGCACCAATTTTTGCAGTTACTAAACCGTTAATATTGGTAGTTTGAGATTGGGTTTCTGAGTATACTACAGTTCCTGTTATGGAACCTTTCAATATAGAAAATTTCATTCCTACATTCTGGTTACTTACCAATTGATTACTTGAATTTCTAATAATAGCCTGATAGCTCATTGCATCCTGCACTTGTGAAAACATCAAAGCAGAAGCTAAAGATGCTACTAGAATGGAAAGTTTTTTCATAGGTAATTAGTTTTATATTTTATTTATTTGTTTTTTAGAACCTTAAAGATTTTGATATCTTTTCCCTCCTTTGATATTTTTAATAGGTACATTGCAGCAGGATAAGATGTCATTGTAATTTGAGTTTGTGACTGAAATATAGGCTTACCAATCAGTAGTCTGCCACTGCTGTCATAAAGATCATAGCGATATTTACCGTAATCTTTAAATCCCATTTTCAAATTAAGAATATCCGTTGTAGGATTAGGGAAAACACTAAGGCTCAAATTGATTTCGGTAACCTTGACTCCTAATGTTGGTATGATTTCATAAGACTGTTGAACACCTGCTGTAACACTTCCCGCAGAAGATGGTATTGTTTCATAAAAACTTTGGCCAATAGAAGCTGTGGCACTGCCTGTGGTACCAGACATATTATTACCACCAGTATTTAACGTTTCTTGTGCAGAAATCTGAATAGAGAAACTAACAAGAAATAACGAAAGTGTAAAAAATGTAGTTTTCATATCATATTGATGTATATTATTAGTTTTTCGATTATTATTCAAATATATAACTATATAATGATAACTATATTAATATATGATTAAAAACATACAAGCTATGGCAAATATCCAATTAGCAATATAACATATCTCTTACCCTTTCTATATTCAATAGCCTATAAATAAAAAAAATCTTTTTTTAAATTCTTCTAACAACTATATAAGTTCTCTTAAATAATCTCTATTTTGTTTTACAGAAGGACAGTCTGGTCTTGATAGAGCTGCTTTTTCGTTGTATTCATTAGCTTTTTTATACTCACCCAGAAAAGAGAGGCAGACACAAGCCTCAATATTGGGTATATATCCAAAATAATCAGAAAACGCAAAACCTACGGAATGAGATTTTGGCAGCTTCGTTGCCAAATCAAACCATTTAAAAGCCTGATTATAGCTCTGTTTATCTTTATAATAATAGCCTAATTCACAGCAGATTTCCGGTCTGGGAATATCATATTCGAAGCTTTTTAGTAAAATTGGTAAGATTTTTTCCGGAGTGCCATTCTTTTTATATTCAATGGCTAATTGCTGACAGCAGGTTATCACATCTTCTATCCAACCTGATCCTGATTCTAAAAATTTTTCAAAAAAAGTTATGGCCTTATCTGTTTCATGATGGTCTTTTAATTCTCTTGCATAGTAATATAACTGCCTCGCAGAAAATTCTTTTCCGCTTTCCTCTAAAGCTCTGTATATATCAATATTTCTTGTTGAAATCCCTTCAGATGCTTCTTTTTTGTGCCAAATTTCAATATCAGTATAGTGTATATTGCCTACCAACGGGATGCATTCGTGAACCGGATCAATCCATTGATAATTTTTGCTCTTTTTGAAGACTCTTTCACGAGTTGAGTAAAAAGCCGGATGATTGTTTTGATCAAATGACAAAACGTATTTCATCGTGACAATCTCAACATCATCACTCAATTTCTTCTTCAGTTCATTAATTTCCTTAACTGATTTTTCCGGTATAACATCATCTGCGTCTAACCACATCTGATAGTCCATCGTTGCTTTAGAGAATGCAAAATTACGTGCCGCTGAAAAGTCATTACTCCATTCGAAATCAAAAATTTTATCTGTAAATTTTTCTGCAATTTCTTTAGTTTTATCAGTAGATCCTGTATCTACTACAATGATTTCATCTGCAAACTTTGCTGCACATTCTAAACATCTGCCTAAAAATTTCTCCTCATTTTTAACAATTAAGCATAAACTTATTTTCATGGACTTTTAAGAATTTTTATGGATATAAATATACTAGTATTAATTAATTGTAGGCATTCTTATTGAAGCTGTAATTTAAGTTCTTCATCTCATTTCCGAAATATGTTCGTAAAGCTTCAACCCGCATTCGGGATGATACATTCTACATATTGATGATTTAATTTTCTCATTTTTATTTATTATATTTATCCTAATTCATTAGCACAAAAAAAATAAAAAACACAAAATTGCTTGTTTTCAATAAATTATGTGTACATTTGTAAAATAATCAGGCTCCTGCCGACGCTTCTTCTGAAATTTTTGAACTCACAATTCCCTATCAGTCTTCGCTTTTACAGCCGCTAATTTTTGTCATCAATTTAACAGGTGCAGTACCATTTCATTTTGAAATTTTCAAGATTCTAAAAAATACTAACATCATTTCTTGTTCACAAATCGATTTATTACAGTTTTGATATAATTATCAATCCCGTAATGGCAATAGCCAAAAGTAATTTATCAAATACAACAATTTTATAATATAATACAATGCAACAAGGAACAGTAAAATTCTTTAACGAAACTAAAGGATTTGGTTTTATTTCACCTTCTAATGGAGGTCCAGATGTTTTCGTACATACTTCAGGTCTAGTAAATGATATTCGTGAAAATGATGTCGTAACATTTGACGTACAAAACGGAGCCAAAGGCGTTAACGCTGTTAACGTAAAAATAGCTTAAATTAATAATACTGTTTTGATCTAAGGGTCATCGCAGGTATGGCAACGGCCAGAAACAATTTATAAGTAAATACAACAATTTTATAATACAATACAATGCAACAAGGAACAGTAAAATTCTTTAACGATGCTAAAGGATTTGGTTTTATTACACCTTCAAATGGAGGTCCAGATGTTTTCGTACATACTTCAGGTTTAGTAAATGATATTCGTGAAAATGATGTCGTAACATTTGACGTACAAAACGGAGCCAAAGGCGTTAACGCTGTTAACGTAAAAATAGCTTAAATTAAGAAGAAAGCTTATAATAGCTTTTTTCTCGATATAATAATTAGCAGAGAACTATAAACGTTCTCTGTTATTTTTTTTAATAATAGAAAGTAAATGTTATTTTTAGTATCATTAATAAAATATTTAAGTGTAATTTCCAGATTAAACTTATCTACCAGAATACCAATGAATTAAAAGACAAAAAAAATGGGACAAATCTAGCTTTTTCAGATTTGTCCCAACAAGTGACCCGGCTGGGATTCGAACCCAGGACCCATACATTAAAAGTGTATTGCTCTACCAGCTGAGCTACCGAGTCGGCCACTTACTTTTCAAGTAAATTATTATTTTTATAAAAACCACCAAATCAGCAGCTTTTTAGTTTGTGACCCGGCTGGGATTCGAACCCAGGACCCATACATTAAAAGTGTATTGCTCTACCAGCTGAGCTACCGAGTCGGTCACCTACTTTTTCAAGTAAATTATTATTTTTATAAAAACCACTAAAAACAGCAGCTTTTTAGTTTGTGACCCGGCTGGGATTCGAACCCAGGACCCATACATTAAAAGTGTATTGCTCTACCAGCTGAGCTACCGAGTCGGCCACTTACTTTTTTAAGTAAATCCCTTTGTTTAAGGGACTGCAAAGATAGGAAAAACTCCTTTACTTCCAAGATTTTTGAAGCTTTTTTGTCATGAAATTTCACTCCAAATCAGCAAATATCTGTTTATAAATTAATTATGAAAATTATTTTTTTCTAAAAAAATGCAATCGGGCATTAATTCTCCAAAGAATCTCTTTATAAATCAAAATTTGTAAATACTCAGGCCAAAATTCAATTGTCTTTTTTTCACTGTTTATCACTGGATTTTTTTATAAAGATGTTCTATTTTTGAACAAAGTGGTCATAAAAGCTCATTAGGGGTTTATTTTCCAAACACTTAAATCATTCTTAAACAAAATTTTCTGTTTTATTACATTTCAATATTTATGAAATTAATTCCTCCCAAAAGATTAGCTGATGGTGATAAAGTGGCAAGCATTTCCACGTTGTGGAGTGCTGCCGGCGATGTGTCATACAGATATTTAAAAGGTAAAGAACGTCTCAATCAGGTTTTTAATTTGGAAGTTACCGAAACCTGACATGCACTACAGTCTGCACAATGAATCTATAATAATCCGGAAGCCAGAGCGAATGATCTGATGGAAGCATTTTCAGATCCTTCCATAAAAGCTGTTATTTCAAATATTGGCGGTGATGACAGTATCCGGATGTTAAAATATATTGATATTGAATCATAAAAATAACCCGAAGATATTTCCGGGGGTTTCTGACAGTACCATTATGCATTTTATCTGCCTGAAAGCTGGTTTAAGTTCATTCTATGGTACTCCCCTAATGGTTGGTTTTGCGGAAAACGGAACTATGCATGATTATCAGATCAATGATATTAAACGAACATTGTTCTCCTCTTCTGTTATTGGACAGACTCACCCCAACCCTGAATGAAATCCATTGTATAGATCAAACTTTTTCTATATTGGAAAATGGAGTTTTATAAAATTTAATATTCTATAAATGGGTTTCGGCGGGCCTTTGGCCCGCCGAAACCTTTTGCTTTTAAAATCTCTCGATTTCACAGATTACGCAGATCTTTCTTGATGTATTATTCTGATGTACCCATGATTTTTTAATAATCATACAGCTATAATTTGTGTTGTTTGTGAAAACATTCGCGTGATTAGTGTTTAAATTCTCGCTGTTGATATTCAAAAACTGTCACAATGGTCTCTACCAATTCTTGTCCATGGTGTTTTCCTACCAGATACAAGGCTGCATCTATTCCTGCTGTTATTCCTGCTGTAGTAATCAATCGCCCTTGGTCTACAAATCTAGCCTCTCTTTTAACGATACTCTTTGGATTATACTGTTCCAAAGTATCCAATAACATAGAATGGGTAGTAATTTCATGATGGTCTAATATTCCTGTTTTGGATAAATGCATACTTCCAGTACAGACTGTGAAAATGGTAGTTCCATTATGATACTGATCTTTTATCCAGTGCATTACTGTATTCTGGAAATCATCATCCTGCAAACACTCCATCACGCGATCCGGATTAGCACCCGGAATGACGATCATATCCGGTTGAGGAGCTGTTTTCACATCATACGTTGGAATAATTGACATGGTATTGGCTTCCATGAAAACAGCTTCTTTAGTTTGTCCAACGGTATAGCAGTGATAACTTCCTGTAGAGATTAAATCCGCTTTAATAAAAACGTCCAGCGGACCATTCAGATCAAGCGCTTCTACCTGATCGTAAAT
This sequence comes from Chryseobacterium sp. StRB126, assembly GCF_000829375.1. Lineage (NCBI taxonomy): Bacteria > Pseudomonadati > Bacteroidota > Flavobacteriia > Flavobacteriales > Weeksellaceae > Chryseobacterium > Chryseobacterium sp. StRB126. The sequence continues at coordinate 2,415,537 of NZ_AP014624.1, read as the reverse complement.
CAAAAATGCTACATTCATTGTCTTGTTCTTTTGTTCTTGATTCATAATGATATTTTAAAAATTATTTGTTTAAATAAAGACATAGTTTTTCCTGCTGATCTCTTATTATCAGCTTTCATCATTCAAAAAATGAAAAGAATTATTCCGTTATATTACAGGTTTTTCGGTATTGAGCTGGGGAAATAGATAGGTATTTTAAAAATAACCTCCGAAGGGAGACAATGCTTCCGAAACCACATTTTTCAGCAATCATATCGATGCTCATATCTGTGTATTCCAACATATTTCTGGCCTGATCAAGTCTCATCTTTTCAAGGAATTTTCCGGGTGTCATTCCTGATTCTTTCAAAAACACCCTGGAGAAATTACGAACACTCATATGTACAGATTCAGCCATAAATTCTATACTGATGGCTTGGCTGAGCTTATCTTTAAGCAAATCTCTGATTTCTTTTGTGAAAGAAGTTAACATTTCATAATCGGAAACAGCATTTCCAAACTGAGATTGCACTCCGGGTCTTTTCAAATATAAAACGAGATGTTTAGCTACTTCCGAAGCGATTGGTTTTCCAAAATCCTCCTCCAATAATGCTAATGCGAGATCTATTCCGGAAGAAACACCTCCTGAAGTGTATATTCCCTGATCCTGTATAAAAAATGGGTTGACGTTTACACTCAGCTCGGGATAAGTCCGTTGCAGGAGATCAGCGTATTTCCAGTGGGTAGTCACCTGCTTTCCCTTTAATAATCCTGCTTTGGCCAAAACAAAAGCTCCTACACACACTGAGCCTATACGTCTTACACATCCAACCCTATTTTGCAGATAAGAATAGAGATCAGGATTAATCTTGCCTAATGTTCCAAGATCTGTACCGGCAACCAGCAAGGTATCTACCGGAAAATCTATATCATAAATTGTGTGGGTACATGGTAAGGGAATTCCCGAACTGGAATATATTATTTTGTCTGAAGCTCCGGATATCAAATAAACCTGATACCTCAAGCCAACTTTGTCATCGGGCAAAAAGAGATTAGCTGCGGTAAATACATCGCAAGGACCGGCAACATCCAACAACTGAACCTGTGGTAATACCAAAATTGCTATATTTTTTATTTCTGTTTGTTGCCCTGCATTGTTCATATCTCAATCTCTATGATGCAAATGTACTAAGAATGTCATCTGGCTGCAATGACAAAAAACAAACAGTTTCGGCCATTTTTTATTTTTATATTCCAAAACAAAAGAGACTGCCTTAAAAAGGCAGCCTCAGCACTCTTACTATAAAATTAGCTAATAAGCTATACTTTTAAAATTACTATTTATGCAGGAGATAACCGGCGGGATTTCAAATAAAGAACCGTACGGTTCAGGTATGGAAAAAGTAGAATTAACAGCAAAGCTCCGGCCAGAAGCCATACCATCATTTCATAATAATCCATGGCAAAACGTACATGATCCTGAACATTAAGTCTTCCTACTAATAATTTATTGGAAGCTTTTACCGCATGATCTTCAAGCATTCCTTTAGCGACCAATTTAGTGGTCTGCTTATGAAGAAAGTCTTTCACAAAGGGATCAGTTATTGTTACATGATCCTGGAAAGCATTATAATGACGGCTTTTCTCAAAAAGCTCAAAAAAATTAATCAATGCTATGCTGGCACAGAAACCAAAATAACGAATTGCTAAAGCTGTTGCAGCTGCTGAAGGCCCAATAGAAGCAGGAACTGAGGATATGATGAAAATAATTGTAGGAACCATGATTAATCCCACCCCTAATCCCTGAAGGAATAACGGAATATAATAATTGAATTCATCTGCCTGTACATCAAAGGAATAATACATCAGGGCATGAAACAAAAGCAACATGAGAAAACCGGGCACCCAGACATACTGTATTTTTTTCTTCTGCAAAACCATACAACAGGCAATAATAACCCCAATAACTAACCCTGATAGATTAAAAACATTGATATAAGAGATATAAAACGGATCCAGATGCAGCTCCGTTGCAAAATAATTATTGGTAATTCCCGAAGCGAAACGGCAAATATACATAACGAAGAGAATCAACAGCCCTACTTTAAAATTTCTATATCTGAAAACCCGAAGATCTATATAAGGTCTTTTAATCGAATTCTGGCGGAAGATCGATAGTCCTGCCAATACGATGATGGTGATTACACTTCCTAAAATTCTGTTATCTTCCAGCCAATAATACTCCTGACCGAAGATGGTGATATACCCTACCAATACCAAAATAGTACTAAAAACCGCAAAGCTCTGCCAATCCAGTTTATACAAATGAAATCTTACATTGGGCCTGTAATTAGTCATGGTTAGAGTTAGGAAAATAAGCCCTGGCAAGTAAGAGAATATTGCCGTTTTATATACAATATTAAAATTATAGGAGTCAATAAGATCTGCCGTAATCAGGTTATTAAAAGGTAATGCACAGATCAGGATTCCAAAGAACACTGAGAAACTGATTTCTCTTCCTCTTTCATTGCTCAATCTTGTAAAAATCAGCGTTAATGAAAGGTTTACGTTCCCAGCAAACAGCATTCCCTGGATAAAACGCACTGGAAAAAGAATATACACTTCCCGGGTAAAGTAACAGATGAGGCAGGCCAGGATCTGCAAAGTGGTAAATATCAGAAAATACTCCTTTGCAGCCAAAAAACTGAAAAACCTTCTTTCCAGACAGTAAAACCCTACATATCCAGCGTAAAATAACGCTACTGAAAACTGAATATCAGCAGGTTCGCTTCCATAGTACCCAGCCGCTGCATTGACGTTCGTAAGCGGCAGGAAGAATATGATAATTCCCGGTAAGGTCATAGAGAAAAGAATAATTTTCACCATCCATTCCGGCACCCATCTTTTAAAAAAAGGCATTTGTCTTTTAGCCATTAGGAATGCTTTTTATTGGCATATACGTTGACATTCATCCCCATTTTGAGAATATTGATATCTTTTCTTTTTCCATCCACTCTGATCCTTACAGGAATACGCTGAACGATTTTCACATAGTTTCCGGTAGAGTTATCAGGAGGCAGCAATGAAAAGCTTGAACCTGTTGCCGGTGAAAGGGAAATAATGGTTCCCTGAAATTCTCTGTCAGGATAAGAATCTGCAACGATTTTCACCTGATCTCCAATTTTCATATCCTTGATTTGGGTTTCCTTATAATTGGCTACCACCCATTTATCCGTTTCATTATTAACAATGAATGCAAGAGTTTCCCCGGCATCAATCATCTGTCCCACCTCAACGGTTCTTCTTCCCATTCTGCCATCATATGCTGCTATCACTGCTGTATAACTCACATCTAACTTATGACGGTCTAATAAGGCTTCTAATCTTGCAATTTCAGCCTGTACCACAGTTTTTTCTGCCTGAATATCATTAATTTTAGACACTGATGCTGCATAATTGTCCTGAGACGATTGATAATCACTTTCATTAACATCCAATGTTGCTTTTACATCTTCCAATCTCTGTTTAGTGGCAGATTCTTCATCATAAAGCTTTTTATAACGATTATAATCAAGCTGTTGTTTCCAGACTTTTGCCTTATTTGCATCTACCTGTGCCTGTGCAGCCGCCGCTTCTTTCTCTGTGGTTCCGGTATTACTCTGTAAAACTTTCAGTTCTGCACGCGCTTTCTGAAGAGCAGCCTGGGTTTGTTTTTGCTGAAGAACATATTCACGGTTATCAATCAACAATAAAGTATCACCTTTTTTAACTTCCTGGTTTTCCTCAAATTTTACGGCTACAATAAATCCTCCGGCTCTTGAAATTACCGGGTTTACGTATTCCTGAACCTGAGCATCATTGGTCTGCTCATATTTATAATAATTCTTAAGGGTAAAACCGCCCCAGACAGCAAGTGCGGCAACGATTAAAACTGAGATCCATCCTGTAACCTTTGTGATCAATCTGTCGGTAGGGGTATATTTTTTTTTCATTGTATTTATAAAACGCCTGTAATATTTTGTAGTAAATAATAATTGTTCTGTGCCATTATTTTCGCAGCTTCCAATTCAAATTTTGTCTGGAGTAGCTGGATATCTGCATCCAAAAGCTCTGTAATAAGGGAAGTTTGATTGAAATAAGTATTCTTGATAATGCGGGCATTCTCCTTAGCCTGGGCTACATTGGTTTCAGCTACTTTGATCTGTTCAAGAGCTTCCTGATATCTTAAATACGCTTCTTTTACCTGTTGCCTCACCTTATCTTCTGTATCTTTATGGGCTTCTTCTTCTTTTTCAAACTCAAGCTTCGCTGCTTTTACTTTATGGGTGTTATGGTAAAGCGATGAGATCGAAAATGAAGCTTTTAAACCTACAATTCCCAATGAATACCAATAAGGGTTGTAAGGATAAAGGAAGATCTGTGGATTGGCGTAATAAAATTCCCCGTACATCCCTATTTTAGGGCTTACATTTGCTTTCACCTGCTTAAGTTTAATCTTACTTAATTCCGTTTGCTCTTCGGAAATATGATAATCAAATGAATGTTCTAACGCTAGTTTTAGATATTCGGCATATGTTGTATTGGCATCCCATTGATTGGCAGGCGATTCCGGAATAACGATCTGCTCATCAGGAACTCCTAAAATAATATTCAGCTTCTGCATGACGATCAGAATATCATTTTCAATAGTCACCAAAGTCATTTTACGTTTGGAAAGTTCCAATTCTATTCTTAAAACATCACTTTTTAAAACTACTCCGTTTTTATACAAGGACTTGATTTCTTTAAGCTGTACTTCCTGATCTTTAATATCCTGTTTGATAAGATCCCTGAAGATGAATGTTTTCTGAAGCTCAAGGTAAAGGGTTGCTGTTTTGTAATGGATATCGGAAACGGCCTGTTCTTTCTTAATTTCTTTAACCTTCTGCAAAGTTTGGTTTTCTTTGATTTTAAGATTGAGCTTATTTCCATTATAAATATTCAGGTAAAAATCGGCTCCCGCTCTGTAAAGGGTGTGAATAACCTCATGTTGGCTCGGCTTGGAAAAAATTCCGTTTTCATAGATGGGAATGTTGGATGCTTTTTCTACTGATCCTTTCACTTGTATTTCCGGAAGGCGTTCTCTCTTGGTGTCTTTTACTTCGGCCTCCGCAATGTCTACACTGATGGTATTGATTTTAATATGACGGCTGTTTTCTTCCGCTCTTTGCCATGCGTCCTTTAGGGAGATTCGTATGGTATCATTTCGTGGACTGCCCGTCTGAGCCGATATAAAATAGGAAGCTCCTAACATCAGCAGTCCGGTGACATAGATTTTCATTTGAATTTTTCGAATTATTGCAATGCAAATTTATTGGCAATTCATAAATTTTATTTACCTAAAATAGTCAAGTTTTACATGATTCCGGCCAAATGATTATATTTGCATTTTCATTCTTATTTTGATTTTCTATGGGATTAATTGCAGCACTTCCGGATATTGACAAACACGAGAAAAGTGTGTTTGTAATGCATGAAAAATCGGAGAAACTGATTCCGTTTCACAAACATACAAAGGGACAGCTGAGTTATGTTGAAGGGGGTATTGCCTATATTACTATTGATAACCGAACGTATGTGGTACCTGCCAGGCATTTCTTCTGGATCCCGCAGGGAATGGAACATATCTTGGAAATTGGATATACCGCAACTGTTCTCCGCTCGTTATATTTTTATGCTCATGATGATGTTTCAGATCCGTTTTACAGCAGACTGGGAATTTATCCTGCTTCAGAACTTTTAATTCAGATGATAAAATATTCGGAGAGGTGGGATGAAAAACATGTTACGGATAAAGATGAAAACTTTGAATTTCTGGTTGCTTTAAAAAAAATTCTCCCCAAAACCCATAAACAACCCTTACCTATTATTCTTCCTGCAACCCACAACAAGCAGATGATGAAAATTGTCTCTTATCTTGAATGGAATATCGGAGAAAAACTGACTCTTTCAAATGTAAGTGCAAGATTTGGATTAAGTGAACGCTCTATGTCCCGACTGTTTAAAGCGGATATGGATATTTCCTTTCTTCAATACCTGAAAACACTGAGAATCATTAAAGCTATTGAGCTGCTGCTTAATACAGACAAACCGATTAACGAAATTGCCGATGATGTAGGTTACAGTTCAATTAGTGCTTTTAGTGATACTTTTCATGAGTTTACACAATCCAGACCTTCAGATCTTAGGAAGAGCAGTAAGGCTTTTTGATATTTTTGTGTAGGTGTTGCTGAAACCACCCTGGCAAAAAAAGGTTGTATACTTAAAAACATCCCAATAACTTTATAAATAAAAAAAAGCCTTTAAATATTAAATTCAAAGGCAGTATTAAAAACCATTAAGCAGATAAGGTTCAGGATGTACAAGGTAAAATCTAAGATTTTAAAACGAAACTATAAAAACAAAATCCTTAATTCTGAAAGCCTTCTCCGATCTTAATGGTTATACTTTTTATTATTGAGTTGCTTTAATAATGGCTGCAGTAATCTGCTCTTCTTTTTTCTTTGAATAGGTAGAATCAAAAGGTTCCATTACATTGAATAAATACTGATAAAAAGGAGTGATTTTCTGAACATTTTCCGATTCTTTCATCGCTTTTTCTTTATCCATCTGTTGAAGATTTTTTATAAAAACATTGAATTTCTTATCAATAGGTTCTACCGATTTCAACAGATAATTTTGTGCTTTTTCATTCTGTCCCAACCTTCTGTAGGCTTCCGTTACCGCAGAAACCACAAGGGAATATTCCATAGGTTTGGATCTCATCTGTCTTTTGGCTGCTGCCCTGAACTCAGGGGAAAGACTCAGGTAATAGTCATATTCATAAAAAATTTCTTTTTTAAGACTCTCAGCCAGTTGAAGACCTTTCTGTTCCTCATCTGTAACAATATAAGCAGTAACAATTGAACTTAATGAACGGGGATCATTGTACTTTTCTGCAGGAATTTCCTTCGAGACAAGGTTGAGTAGTTCTAAAGCTTTTGCTTTTTCATCATTCTTGATTAGTGCAGAAACTGCTCTGCTCACTGACATCCTGTAATTCATAATATCGGATATACCAGTATCATCGTAGTGGATACTAAGGTCTTTAAAATTGCCCCACTTGTAGTTTTTCACTACATTATAAAGTGAATGGGCATCTACCCTGCCTTTATCCCCATCCGGACTTTGAGTAGTACGGATAGGAATCAGCCTGTAACTAAAACCATCAAACTGCAGATAATCATCAAGATAAAAAATATTTTCACCGTCATACATTCCTCCGGACGAGAAACTGATCGGACGTTTCCAATCAAAATTGGCCAGTATATCCATCATGATGAGATGACTTTTATAAAGAGTATTGGCTTCATAATTAATTGCCACCTGATCTATAGTATTTGGAAGATCGGCCTGATTAATAATCCCCGACTTCACAGCATTTTCTTTATTGACAGGAAGAATGAATTTGTGAACCGGAATAATATTATATTTCTCATATTCTTTTTCCCCAAAATACATTTTCAATAACTCGTCTTTTGCCGGGGATTTATATTTCAGAAATCTGAGGGCCTCTTTTAACGTCATTGAATCCTGAGTCAAATATTTTCTGAATTCCTGAAACTCAGTATCAGGAGCACCTTGATCCTTTAGCATGCCAAACAACCCTTCCCAGTCTTCTTTTTTCATCAAATACACCTGGTCATTTACTCCATCTCTGTAGTCCTCATGAGTTAATTCACCCGGAACTCCCATAGCATTGTAAGTTCTTCGTTTTACCTGATCGATATTCCACGGCGTAGCCAGCAATGTAAAATTGACTGTTTTCACATCATCCCGGAACCTTTCTGTTTCCTGTAATCCCCAAACCGGATATGTATCATTATCGGCATAAGTAAAAACTATACCTTTTTTAGGTAGGGATGCCAGGAAAGAATAAGCTGAATCATAGGCAGCGGATTTCCTGCTACGGTCATGCGGGACATAATTCTGGAAACCCATCATGAAAGGAATTCCCAATAAAATTATCCCAGTTACAATACTAGCAACATTTGATTTTATTCTGGATTGAATAAACCATAAAATACTTCCTGCCCCCAACCCGATCCAAATAGCAAAAGCATAAAACGAACCTACCATAGCATAATCTCTTTCTCTTGGTTCAAAAGGTTTCACACCCGTATAAAAAACAATTCCGATACTGGTTAAAATAAACAGGGAAAGAAGGGCATAAAATCGTCCAAAATCCCTATTCAGCTGGAAAAAGAAACCAATCAATCCCAATATTAATGGTAGGAAAAAGAATTTTACTGTGCTTTCATTTTTAAATTTAGCCGGCATATTATCCTGATTTCCCCATAAAGCATTATCTATAAAAGAAAGGCCGGAAATCCAGTTCCCTTGAGTATTTTCTAAATGCCCTTGTAAATCATTCTGTCTTCCTACAAAATTCCACATCAGATATCTTACAAAATAATAGCCATTCTGAAAGGAGAAGAAATAGTCCATATTCTGCGCAAACGAAGGCCTTTGAACATTGATAAGATCATAAGGTTTTACTTTCATATAATCTTCAACCGTAATGGAATCATCTTCATATTTTGCCCTTAGTTCCTCAAAAACCCGTTTAGCCTGTGGATCATCAGCTACCTCTGCATTATCATAATTGAATGTAAAATCAGGAGCTCCGTACATTGATATATAATTGGCCATTACCTCCTTATCTTCACTGAACATTCTGGGCATAAAGCTCATGTGAGATTTATTGTAGACATAATTAAACCTTTCTCCTGTTTTCCTGTAGGTTTTGCTCTTTTCATCTTTTTCGTAAATATCATCTGTGATTTCTCTTTTATAGCTTCCGTCATCATTCTTTTCCAGTCCTTTTCTGTCAAGAGCAGCAGTATAGTTTTGTCCGTAAGTAGTGGGCCAATCTCCATATTGTACCCTGTTATAATAATCTTTCATCCCGATGGCTGTATCAGGATTGTTAAGGTTCATTGGCGGATTGGCATTGGCCCGGATAGGAATCACCAGCCAGCATGAAAAACCTATGACCATATACACAACAGATAAAACAATGGTTTGATATATATTCTTTTTTAACTTCCTGGCATATTTAATCATGAAGTAACAAATGGTTCCCATTACAATAAAAGCAACAATGGTTCCGGAGTGAAAAGGAAGACTTAAGCCATTCACAAAGAAGATCTCCAGCTGCCCGAACATCGTCATAATCAATGGGAAAATAATTTTAAAGACCAATGCCAATACACCAAGTGTTATCAGATTGGCAAGAATAAAGCTCTTCCAGGTAAATGTATAATTTCTGGTATAATACACCAGACATATGGCCGGAATGGCCAGCATACACATCATATGAACTCCCACCGAAAGCCCGATAATAAAGAAAATAAGGATAATCCATCTTTCATTATCTGCAGCTTTATATTCATTTTCCCATTTCGTAATAAGCCAGACTAAAATCGCAATAAATAAAGAAGCCATTGAATATACCTCTCCTTCCACTGCTGAAAACCAGAACGTATCTGAAAATGTAAAGCATAATGCTCCAATAGCTCCTGCAAATAAAATTGAAAACTCCTGATGTCTGGTAATGTCTTCAAAATCTTTATTTAAAAGTCTTCTTAAAAAATGAGTAATGGTCCAAAACAGAAATAAAATCGTAAATGCACTGAAAAGTACTGACATGGCATTAATCACAATAGAGTAATTACTACTATTACCCAATGCAAATATACTGGCCACCGCTCCTACAATCTGAAATAAAGCAGCTCCGGGAGCGTGGGTTACTTCAAGTTTAGCCGCAGAAGAAATATACTCTCCACAATCCCAAAAACTCAGGTAGTGCTCCATGGTGGAGAAATAAGTAATCAAAGCAATAGTGAAAAAGAACCACCCCAGTACGGTGTTCCATCTTTTAAAAGACCAGTTTTTCATATAATATTTTCCAATATTAATATGACAACTGACTGAAAAGGAATATTACATCAACCTATGACTTTTTTTTAACAAAATTACAGATTGGCCGGAAGCTGGAAGTGGGAGGCTGGAAGTTACTATTAGACTGAATATTAATGGAGCTTATCTTTAGAAAACTTCAATAGCTTATCTACAAGTTGTTTTTCAATCACTTCCAGCCTCCAGCTTCCCTTCCTATAATTTAATACGTATTATTTAGTCCGCCATCCAAAGGAATATTGGCTCCGGTAAGATAAGAAGCATATTCTGAAGCGAGAAAAGCGACCAGATGACCATATTCTTCGGGTTTCCCGAATCTTTTCATCGGGATTTTATTTTCCCTCGCTTGTTTGATTTCATCTTCAGATAGGCCTGCTTTTTGAGCATCATGATGAATCAGGTTTTGAATACGGGCTGTATCAAAATATCCTGTTAAAACATTATTCACAGTAATATTATGCTGAGCAACTTCATTGGCTAATGTTTTCGCCCATGCCATTACTGCAGAACGTATAGAATTGGAAAGCGCCAGATTCCCAATGGGTTCTTTTACGGAAAGTGAAGAAACATTGATGATACGCCCGTTTTTCTGTCCAATCATATAGGGTAAAGCCAGCAAAGTGGTTTCGCAGACTGTTTTAAAAAGAAGATCGAAAGCTTTTTGATAATCTTCAACATTTTTATCAATTGCCAGTCCTGGTTCCGGACCATTGGTATTATTAACCAGAATATCTATGGAATGGGTGTTAAAATATCCTGTAATGATCTTTCTATAATTCTCAAAGTCTGAAAAATCGGCTACGAGGTACTCATGTTTCTGCTCCCGATTGACAATGGGTAATGATGCCATACAATCCTTTAGTTTTTCTTCATTTCTGGCCATTATGGTCACATTGGCTCCACATTTTGCCAGTTCAGCAGCAATACCTTCTCCTATCCCCTGTGTAGCACCTCCTACCAGCGCGTTTTTTGAAAAAAATTGAATATTCATACGCTCTATATGATTAAAAATTAGATATATAAAGGTAAGAAAAAAGAGGTTGTACTTCTGAATGAAATACAATATAGTGGAGAATCTTAATGATTTGATTTTTAGAGGTTCTTCACTGCTCTCAGAATGACAGAGGTTATGTTTATTTTTTTCTCGCAGATTAGCCAGATAAATGTAGGTTAAAAAAATCTGCGTCATCTGTGAGATCTGCGGGAACCTTCACTCCGCTGAGATTCTTCATTTCGCGCTGCTAGATTCAGAATGACAAAAGCCAGTTTTTTCTCACTGGCAGAACAAATTTAGACAGATAAATGTAAGTTAAAAAAATCTGCGTCATCTGTGAGATCTGCGGGAATCTTACTCCGCTGAGATTCTTCATTTCGCGCTGCTACATTCAAAATGACAAAAGTGTATTTTTTCTCGCGGATTGAGCAGATTAGGCAGATTTTTGAGACAACCTCTTAAGTTGTAAATCTGTTGTGAAAATTACTTCACCACGGTGGCTTCCAACTCTACTTTCAGTGTTTCAAATAAGCCATTGACCTCAAGCATGGTAACAGCCTGCTCAATATGATGTACTGCAATCCACTCCTGAAGAACGGGAAAATGAGGCCATAGCTCCTGAGTTGAAGTGGTGTAGATATTTAATCTTACAATTCCTTTACAATCATACCCGGCGGTTGTAATTACTTCTTCAAGATTGGCGATTGCCTGCTCCAGCTGGCTTTTCATATCCTTATTGCTGGAAGTACCATCCGGATCAATGGCTGCCTGTCCCGAACAATATAAAGTAGCTTCTGCATTTTTCACTTCCACAGCCTGTGAGTAGCTGCGTTCTTCCTGCCATTTCCATGGGTTTATGGTTCTTTTTTCCATTATTGAATTTTGTTTGTTATTACCTTACAAAATTGCAGAATAAGGGTTGCAGAACCCTGTGACCACAATCACGATTATCAGGTGACAGAGATCACAATTTACAATGGCAAACGGCTCAGCGTTTCTCTGGAAACTCCCAGATAAGCAGCCAGCAATGTTTTTGGAACACGCTGTACGAGAGACGGATATTTTTCCAACAGCTGCTCATACCGTTCTTTTATTCCGGTGGTCATGGTAGAAATAATGCGTTGTTGTGCCGAAATAAACCCCATATAAGCTTTTTCCAAAAAGAAATGCTCCATTTTAGGATAAATACTGCAGATTTTCCGGTAATTCTCAAGGGTTAGGCATAGTACTTCCGTATCTTCAAGACACACCAGTGACATGGTTGCTTTTTGTCTCTGATAATAAGCGGGAAAATCGGTTTCCCACCAATCTTCCATCGCAAATCCTATAATATGCTCCTTTCCTGCTTCATCGGCATACACTAATTTCAGAAGCCCTTTCAACACAAAGTAATTGTACGGTACAAGTTCTCCTTCCTGCACTAAAAACTGATGTTTTTTGTATTTTTTATAAGCAAAACAAGAGGATATAAAATCAAACTCTTCATCACTAAGAGGAAGGATCTTTTCGATATGAGCTCTTAACCTATCCGGCATATTCTATTATTTCTTAAAGTATAAAAATACTGTTTTTTCATGAAGAAAATCGCGGCTGACGGCTGTATATCACGATCATTACTCAAGAGAAAAGCCTGCAGGTCAAAACTACAGGCTTTTTTATGGCTAAATACTTTTCTTATGATTTTGGAGATTCTGTATAATTAAACCTTTTGTTCAATTGCTCAGAAGCAATCTGTTGATTTAAGATTTCCTCTACCTCATCAAATGTTACCAACCCTTCTGTTTCAAATGAATTTCCATTGGGAACTTTATAGGTATATTCAAAAATATCACGTTGATAAATGGTATTCAGAATTTCTGCCTGCTTTGCGGTGAGATAAGGTTCATGTGTTTTCAACTGATTGAATAAATTCTGCTTCAGATCTTCTTCTTCCTCTTCATAAAACATTGAATCTTCATCTATTTCTGTTATTGATTCCAGGAGCTGGCGGAAAATAAAATCCTGGAAATTTCCGGCCAATATCTCAGCTTTCTCATCATCATGAGGTATGAAAGTAATAGGCACTTCCCCATTGTTTCGCAAGTCAAACTGAAAGGCATACAGATCTCCGGCTCCATTCTGTGCAAACGGAATAAACTGATAATCCGGATGAATATTTCTGTAATCTTCCTCATCGGACATCTCATCAATAGAAGTTTTAACAAGCTCCTGGTTATTCCAGATTTCAATATCATATCCAAATAAAAGTAAGGGTGGATTTTCTTTTAACTTCGGAAAAGTATCATGATACCAACTTGATCCGGATACTCCCCAATCCAGCATATTATTTTCAGCTAACCGTCTGTAAATCTCAGGATACTGAATATTATATTTCTGTTCTAATTCTGTTAAATTCATTGGTTTTTTAATAATTTGATTTTAGGTATTACGTTCCATACAGATATAAGAAGAGCTATTTTTATCATAAAATACTTCTACAAACGGCTCATCCTGTAATCCGATCTGAAAAAGAAACTCCAGATCTTCATTCCACTGCACAGGGGCATCATCCTCCGGCCAGGTCATTGCCCAGCCGCCCTGATAAGCAAAGATTTCATCATTAGAATAAATAGGATGAGAAGCCATCCAGATATCCGTATATTCATCTGATGCAAAGGCCAGCAGGCTGAAGAGGTCATCTTTATCCCCGTCATTTTCAGCAATCCACTGCTGAATTTCCTCATCTCCGTAATGCATTAATGTTTCAAATGGTGGATAAATCTCTATATCTTTTTCTTTTAACGCTGTATATTTATTTAACTCAATTGATTCTAGGTTAATAGGTGAAAAACTGAATTTATCCTGATCTTCAATAAGTCCCATCCATTGATCTAAATGTTTCACCAGAAAACGAACAGGTTCATCTTCATTGGCATAAGCTGTTTTTTCATCAGACTCATGGGCCGAAACAAATACTTGTGCTTTACGGATCATAGGTTGTGCTTTTTCCTTCAGTTGGTCTACATTCATGGGTAAAAAACTTTCTTTTGACTTCAAAAATAGCAGATTTTATAAGCTTTTGCAATCGTAAAGATTCTGTTTCTGCTCAAATTAAACAGTAAAAGGATAAACTTCACTTAAGCCGGGATGAATGGCATCCAGCGCTTCATAGAACTTTTGTCTGACAGGTGCCGAAATATCATCATGCTCATCAAAATACAGGTCCAATTGCTGAATCACAAATGCCATTTGCAGCCATTGTTCCAAGCTGATGTTCATGGGTTCTAATTTTTCATCATAATCATGGTCATAGAAGAAAACATGTCCGTTTTTATCCAGAAACCAACGGTCTCCCTGTCCGTTTCCTGCAAAACACCAATAATCCGGCAGCACAAATTCTTTATTTTCATTCACCGCTTCCACCACGTTGTATAAAATAGCTTCTGATGCAATCTCTGTTGTTTTTATCAGAGAAACCAGTTTTTTATAGCGTTCAGGAAAGGGAAAATCAACAGTTTTGGGAAAATTCTGTAAGTTCCCTTTTTCCTTAAGAACTTCAAGTTCTATTTCTTCAATGGGTAATATTTTAAACGAAATCATGGGCACGTTTTATCTTAAGTTCGCAGTTTACATTCAATTTTAAGATGATGTTTTTCTATCAGATCTACAAAAGCCTGAGTAACGAATTTAATTCCTTTGTTTTCATCCTGAACCGCATACTTCGCATCCGGAAAGGGTTGATCTTCAAATATAAAACCCATGCCTTCAAAATCTTTTACAATAGATGCTGTTTTCAGGAATAGCGCTGCATACATAGGTACCGGCTGACCTTTTAGCATGCAGGGAATAAATTCAACTTCATCCCAAAGCTCTTTTCTTAAAGCAGAAACAGCCTTCTCAGAAAATAAGTCCCCTACACCGCCTGTATAGCAGGTATAAATATCATACTCCTCCAAAAAATCATTTAAATTCAAGGAATACTGATCTGTAAATTCTTCTTTAATAGGAATGGTATTGTTTCTGATTGGGATTTCCCGGCATTCAGGAAGCTGAAATTTATCAAAAATGCTTCCCTGTTTATCAATCACAGAGAAATAATACTCTTCTTTCGGGTGAAAGGAAAATAAGGTATACAAATTCATATTTCCGGTTACTCAACGTGTTTTATCTATTGTGGTTTATTTCAGTAATGAATCAATCTGCTGATAAAAAGAATCTTTACTATAATCCGCCACTCCAGTATGATGAAGACGGATTTCTCCTTTTTTATCCAGTACAACAGTAGTTGGCAATGAGCCGTTATAAAGTGCTTCAGGAATATTTCCTGCAGGAGTTATAAAAGGAACACTAAATCCTTTTTCCTTTAAATAGGTTTTTCCCAGAGCAGGGTTATCATCAAGATTTACTGTAAGGAATACTATATCAGGGTTAGTTTTGTATTTGTTGTACAGTTTTTCAACTGATGGAAACTCAGCCCGACAGGGAGGACACCATGATGCCCAGAAGTTGATAAAAACAACTTTATTTTTCAGAATAGAAGGATCAATGAGCGTTCCGTCTTCATTCTTCAGCATCAAACCTGTATAAGCGGCTATACTTCCTGATTTCTCCGTTGATTCGGAAATGCTGGAGTTGAGAATTCCAGTGGAAGCAACCTGTCTCATCAACCACGCTTTAGCATCCGGATTAACCAATATGACAATGAATAAAACCGTCAATAGTATAGTGGAAAGATTATTCTTCATCCACTTTATAAGATTTTCCATACTCTTCTAATCATTCTTCTCAGGCAAGATAAGTCTAATATTTGGATTGAGGAATCTTAAAAAAGAAAAAATATTTTCCGTCTGGTCTATCATTCTAGCCAGTCAAGATTAAAATATTAAACAATTTTTCTCGTTATAGGGTTAAAAAACAATATCAATGAATAAAAATAATAATTTTATACACTTATATTTTTCACTATTATAATCCGTTTTTGATTGATTAAAACTACAGCAACCTTAAAATGAATACAT
This sequence comes from Chryseobacterium sp. StRB126, assembly GCF_000829375.1. NCBI lineage: Bacteria > Pseudomonadati > Bacteroidota > Flavobacteriia > Flavobacteriales > Weeksellaceae > Chryseobacterium > Chryseobacterium sp. StRB126. The sequence continues at coordinate 2,399,568 of NZ_AP014624.1, read as the reverse complement.
TCCTTACAATCTTTCTTCATAATCTTTCACATTCAAATTCCTGAAAACATTGATTAACAATAAGAGAAGTGTTATTTTTTGAATAATATCAAGATTTTGAATGTAACTAATTTCCCATTCATTCAACTAATCATCAGGAAACAATAAACTTCAGCTTAATATAGAAGAGATCTACTACTTTAAAAAAAACTAATGCAAACATCTTTTTTCAAAATTACCGCAGCCACAGCTGCGCTCTGTTTCAGTACTTTGGTGATGGCCCAACAGCAAGCCCACTCCGTAAGCGGAACAGTAAAGGATAAAAAAAACGGCGAATTGCTGATTGGTGTAACGGTAAAAGTAAGCGATAATCCTTCGATTAACGTTGTAGCTAATGAATATGGATTTTACTCCCTGTCATTGCCGGAAGGAAACCATACCATCATTATTTCTTATCCGGGTTACAAGGATTTTGAGCAGCAAATCAATGTTGAACAAAATATGAAACTGGATCTTTTCCTTAACCAGGAAGAGCAAAAATCCAATGCGATAGATGAGGTGGTTGTATCCGGAGTAAAAAAGGATAAGAATCTTTCAAGCGCCCAGATGGGAACTGAAACCTTAAGCATCAAAAATATAGAGAAGCTTCCTGTATTATTTGGTGAAAAGGACGTTATGAAAACCATACAGCTTCTGCCGGGTATTAAAAGTAACGGTGAAGGAAGCAGCGGATTCAGTGTAAGAGGTGGTGCTACAGATCAAAACCTGATCTTACTGGATGAGGCTCCGGTTTATAATGCTTCGCATTTGCTTGGTTTTTTCAGTACATTCAACAGTGATGCATTGAAGGATGCCAGCATTATCAAAGGAAACAGTCCCGCTCAATACGGAGGCCGCCTTTCTTCTGTAATGGATGTGAAAATGAAGGACGGAAACAACAAAGGCTATAACATCAATGGAGGAATCGGGCTGATCAGCAGCAGGCTGAGTGTAGAAGGCCCCCTTCAGAAAGAAAAGTCTTCATTTATTGTATCTGGAAGAAGAACCTATGCCGATTTATTCCTTAAGTCTTCTAAAGATTATAAAGACAACAAGTTATATTTTTATGATCTTAACCTGAAGGCTAATTATCAGATTAATGAAAATAACCGTATTTATATTTCGGGATATTTCGGGAGAGATGTATTAGGACTGGGTGATACATTCAATACTGATTGGGGAAATACTACAGCCACATTACGATGGAACAGTATTATCAACAGTAAATTATTTTCCAATACTTCCTTTATCTACAGCAATTATGATTATAAAATCGGCCTGAAAAATAATGAAAGTGAGTTCAATCTAAACTCGAAGATACAGGACTGGAATCTTAAGCAGGACTTTACCTGGTTTGCAGGAAACAAACATTCTGTACGTTTTGGTTTGCAGTCTATTTATCATACCCTGACGCCCAGCAGTGCTTCAGGAACGATTGTTAATTCTTTCCCGAGAAATTCAAGATATTCATGGGAAAATGCGCTGTATATTAATGATGATTTTAAAGCAACAGAAAAGTTAACCATTAATTATGGACTAAGACTTTCCCTATTCAGTGTATTGGGTGGAGATACTTTCAACACTTATGAAAATGGGGTGCTTACAGGAAGTCAATATTTAGAAAAAGGAAAATTCGGGAAAACATATACCAACCTTGAACCGCGTATTACAGCAAATTATCGTATTAATGAGGTGAGCAGCGTGAAGGGAGGTTATTCCAGAAATACTCAGAACCTTCACCTTCTGAGCAATAGCAGCAGCGGAAATCCTACGGACCAATGGATTGGAAGCAGCTATTCGGTGAAACCTGAAATTGCAGATCAGATCAGTGTGGGCTACAGCAGAAACTTCAATAACAACAATTACGAACTGAATGCTGAAGTGTATTATAAATCTATGCAGAATCAGATCGATTTTAAAAATGGAGCCCAGATTGGCTTCAGTACTGCAGCAGATGTAGAAAGTGAATTGTTGTTTGGTAAAGGAAGGGCTTACGGACTGGAACTTATCGCTAAAAAGAAAAGCGGAAAATTGACAGGCTGGATCTCTTATACCCTATCCAAAACAGAAAGAAAGATTGATGGAATTAATGATAACCAATGGTATAACGCCAGAATGGACAAAACTCATGACATTTCTGTAGTAGCCACTTATCAACTTAATCCAAGATGGACTCTTTCCGGACTGTTTCTTTATAGTACAGGAAATGCTGTGACCTTCCCTGTTGGAAAATATGAGCTGAACGGACAGACCATATTCCAATACAGCAGCAGAAATGCTGACAGAATGCCTGCTTATCACAGAATGGACCTTAGTGCTACCTACGAACCGGAATCGAATAAGCGTTTCCGTGGATCATGGACGTTCGGAATTTACAATCTGTATGGCCGTGAAAACGCCTACACCATTACTTTTGAAGACAATCCGAACAATCCGGGAACAACCCGCGCTATGCAGACTTCCCTATTCCGTTGGGTACCTAACATCACTTACAATTTCAAATTTTAAATCATGAAAAAAGCATTCTTTATCATATTATCTGCCTTTGCATTAATTTCTTGTGAAAAAGAGATTGACCTGGAACTGGCTGACCAAAGTGGAAACATTGTCATTGAAGGAAACGTTACTGATGTCGCAGGATCTTATACGGTAAAAATCACTAAATCTGTTGGTTTTTCTCAGCCTAACCAATATCCGGCTGTTACGGGTGCTCAGGTTATTCTAAGTGATAACACCGGACAAACAGAAACTCTGGAGTATACAGGAAGCGGAGAATATAAAACAAATACATTCCTGGGAGTACCGGGAAGAACCTATACCCTCAAAGTACAGGCGGAAGGAAAACAGTACACAGCTCAAAGCACCATGCCTCAAGCTGTGGAACTGGAAGGCCTTGTACAGGATTCTTTTATGTTTGGAGATAAGAAAAGTTACACGCTGTTGCCTGTTTTTACAGATCCAGCAGAATTGGGTAACCGCTATCTTTTCAGCTTTACCATCAATAGTCTACCCAAAAAGTACATCAATGTTCTTTCTGACAACTTAAACAACGGACTACCCAATCAATGGACTTTAGGACTTCCTAATGATGACAATAAAGGTAGAGATCATGAAGTGGTAGTTGGTGATGTTATTCATGTTGAAATGCAGTCTATCGACACTAATATATTTACCTATTACAGTGCTCTTCTTAAAATCTCAGAAGGATATGGAGGCAGCGTTACTCCTGCAAATCCACCCAGTAATATCAGTAACGGAGCTTTGGGATATTTCTCTGCACATACTGTAAGGTCTCTGGTTACACAGATTCAATAGGCTTTCTATTATTACAATAAAACGGTTATTCCAATACTTTGGAGTAACCGTTTATTTTTTCGGTCTGAAAGATGATTTATGATCTCAATCTTCGTTTTAAGGCGTAATATCTGTACAAAAGTTTATCATAACGGATGATTCCGAAAAGCAATCCCGCAGCCAGCAATAATGTTCTAAGATCCATCATCCTGTACAGAAACCCGCCTATGATACATCCTGAAAAGAAACATCCTACAATAACCAGTTTCAGAGCAATATTCTTTTTAAGCTGTCTGTATTCATTTTCTCTTTCCTGAAAAAACAGTTTTGATAGTTCTATGCCCAGATCGGTAAAAATTCCGGTCAGATGAGTAGTTCTTACTACAGACTGAGAAACTCTGGTTACCAGAGAATTCTGAACTCCCATCGCAAACAGCAAAAGCCCGGAAATCATATAGTCTGATATTGAAATCTCCAATCGCTTGATTCCGGATAACCCTACAAATCCTAATATAAAAATCTCAAGCAATAAAGGAATAAGATGAGGCCTCAACCCTCTATGACGGGAGGAAAATTCAACAATCAAACTTGAACAAAATGTACCGGCCAGAAAACAAATGATAAAAATGAGATAAACCAGTGCATTATTATAATGGTTAAGAAATATTTCTTCTGAAAAAAAAGCAAAGTGCCCGGTGATATTGGTTGTAAGGATTTTTACTGACAAAACCCCGACAATATTCACAATTCCGGCAATAAAAGAGAGCGCTGATGCCAGTTTAAGATTGTGAAAGTAGGTACGGTTTTTTCCTCTGTGTCTGAACATATCAATGGTTTAATCGGTTTCAAAACACGTATTTTCAAATATTCTATTCTGCAAACTCAGTCACGAAGATCTCATCATCTTTCTGAATATCATTCGCCATAAACCCTTGAGACTGCATCCATTCGTCATTATACACCTTTGTGATATAGCGCGATCCGTGATCCGGAAAAATAAGGACTACTCTATCATTTTTGGAGAATTCATACATTTCGGAATATTGCTTCAGTGCCTGCATTACAGCTCCTGTGGTATAGCCACCCATAATTCCTTCTTTTAAAGCAATCTCCCTTGTTGTATGAGCCGCATTTTCATCATTAACCCGGACAAATTCATCAATCTGTTCAAATAATAAAGCTCCCGGAATAAGATTCTTCCCCAATCCTTCAATCTGATACGAATGGATTTCATCTGGATGGATTTCACCGGTCTCATGGTAGGTTTTTAAAATAGAACCGTCTGCATCTACGCCAATTACTTTGATATCCGGATTCTGTTCTTTTAAAAACTTTGCCGAGCCCGACAAAGTTCCTCCAGTACCACAACAGGCAAAAAGATGAGTGATTTTCCCTTTGGTCTGGCTCCATATTTCAGGACCAGTACTTAAATAATGAGCTTCTGGATTGAGCTGGTTAAAGTATTGATTAATATAAATAGAATCCGGAGTCTCCGCTGCGACCCTTTTGGCCACTTCATAATACGATCTTGGATCATCCGCAAGAACACTAGCCGGGCAAATATAAACAATAGCACCCAAAGCCTTTAGATAAGCTATTTTCTCAGGTTTTGTCTTATCACTTACAGCTAAAATACACCGATACCCTTTTATAATACCGACCATTGCAATGGAAAACCCTGTATTTCCTGACGTGGTTTCTACAATAGTGGAGCCAGGTTTTAAAATTCCTTTTCGCTCGGCAGCTTCTATAATATGTAATGCTATTCTGTCCTTGGTAGAATGCCCAGGGTTAAAAGATTCCAGTTTTGCATATACTGTTGCAGGAATTTCTTTTGTGACGGTGTTAAGCTTTACCAAAGGAGTACTTCCTATCAGGTCTAAAATATTATCAAATACATTCATCATTATTACCTTTAGAAAACAATTTCAAAAAAGTATTCCTTAAAAATAACTGGATAAAATAAATAAGCAAAAAAAATAATTTAGAAATGTCAGCAACCGCTGTGAAAAACATGTCAACTTAAATTTTTATCCAGTGTTATTTTTACATCTTTTATATTCTTAGAATCGTAGTTATTCTCAATACAACGTTTGCGAATACTATAAAATTTCTTTTATTTATAGGGATTAACAGCTGTCTCACTGCGATTAAAACTGTTATCTATTCTCATTCAAAATCTATTTCATTACTTTTGTAAAATTAATCCGTTCAGACAGAAAATCTGGTGATTTATATTGGTTTAAAATGTGATTTAAGTTACAAACTGAACGTTTATTCAATAGCCTGCGTAGAAAAATTATGATCTCAAAATTTATTTTCAACAATCAGTATCTTTTTGATGAACTTCCTGAATATGACAAGAATTTGCTTCTAAAAGCTATGAAAACTAAAAACTACCGCAAAAACGAGGCTATATTCACAGATGGTACAAAGCCCAATGGCATCTATTATCTGAATGAAGGGAAAATAAAAAAATATAAGGTAGATAATGATGGTCGGGAGCAGATCATCTATATCTACAGTTCCGGGGAATTTTTCGGATACTCGGCCATTTTGAGTCAGGAATCTTATGGAGATACCACTTCCACTCTGGAAAATTCTGTTATCTCTTTTATTTCAAAAGACAATTTCCTGGAAATCCTTAACCAGTCTTCTGTTTTCTCGGGTCTTTTGTTAAAATCTTTAAGTCATGAATTCAGTGTGATGGCCAATCTTATTGCCGTTTTATCACACCGTACCGTAAGAGAAAGAGCTGCACTAAGCTTATTAATCCTTCATGACAAATATAAATCTAATGACTTCCCCGAAGAAGAAGTATTAATTTCTCTATCCCGCGTAGACCTTGCCAATATGGTAGGAACAGCCAGAGAAACGCTAGCCCGTATTCTCAATGATTTTAAGCAAGAGAAACTCATCAAATCTGAAGGACGGAAGATACAACTCCTCGACATTAAACAGTTAATAGATATTGCTAATTTTTACTAAAACACCCCTTTAGCAGTTTCAGCAATTAGTGTTATAGAGAATAGTTTTCTGCTTTCAAAATCCTCCTGACACCCTGTTGTCATACCTTACTCTTAATTTTGTATTCAATTATTTTAAATACAAAATTATATGAAATTAACATCGCTAAGAATCATCACAAAGGACATCAAACAATCCGTTCAGTTTTATGAAAAAGCAATAGGATTCACTGCCCAATGGTACACAGAAGATTTTGCTGAACTTAGTACAAACAGCATAACTATAGCCATCGGAAGCACACGTACTATGAAAATGTTTGGTGGTGAACAGCCTGCAGAATCAAGAGGGCAAGGCAATATTATTATAGAATTTCTGGTTACTGATGTAGATCTTGAATATGAAAGGATTAAAAATCTGACAGATCATATTGTACAGGAGCCTACAACCATGCCATGGGGTAACCGTTCTCTTTTATTCCGGGATCCGGACGGAAACCTGATTAATTTTTTCGCCCCTGTAAGCCCTGAAGCTAATCAGAAATTTAAATAAAACAAGAAGCCGGAAACCAAAACTTCTTATCTATTAATGGTCTCCACTACCCGGTATCTACCCTCTTCCGGCTTCACTCTAATTTCATATTTACTTTACAGTTTGTCGTATTTTTCGTAAGCTAGGTCTTCAAACCAATCCATGAAATATATTCTTCAGGCCCTTATGGCCCTTTTATTACTGCCATCCTGCCAGTCACAGACTACATAAAAAAGGGAGGCTTTTATTGCCTCCCTTTTTGTCTGTACTAGTAACCACACCTTGGATTTCTTTATATTAATTTGTGTTTTTTTTCTTATCATTTGGTTTTTTCAAGAAATCCACGTTTAAGGTCATTCATACACTTCTATATTAATCTCATCACTTGTTAATTTATTTTCATCACTTGTGTTTTCTATAACTATAGTTTATTATTTTTACAGTTATTTCATTTATCTACTTAAATGAAGTGAAAAAACTAAAAAAAAGCGTTAACAATTCATTTGGTAAATTTTATACTACAAAGTAACGACATCGCAGGATAATATCATCTATAAATCCCATCGATACATATCAGATGCGGCATAGATATTTATCGATGAAAACAACTGGACTAATAAAGAAGTGCGGAATAGGCGTTGGGAATTCTATATTTTATGATGCGTTTTGATAAGATCAATCAGCTCTACAATATTTTCTATTTTCAGCTTTTCAAAGATATTTTTTTTGATTGTACTTACTGTATTCTGCTTTATGTTTAAATTATTCGCAATTTCCAGGTTTCCAAATCCGTCTGCATACATTTCTGCAATCTGCAGTTCTCTTTTGGTTAAACTGCTCAGTGGGCTTATTACATTCGGGTTGTAAATGAACTGGACTAATAAATTTCTTGTCAGATCTGAAAAATACTCTCCTTTCTGGATAAACTGAGAAACAGCTTCTCTTACTTCTTCTTCTTCGCTCAGTTTGCTAAGATATCCATTGGCACCGGCTTTTATAAACTTCAGGGCATACAGATCTTCTTCAAGCCCCGTAAAAATAAGGATCTTAATATCCGGGTTTGCCATTTTCATTTGCGGTAAAATATGCAGACTATTTCCTTCGGGAAAATGAGCATCAATAATAGCGATTTCAATTCCCTTTGTTTCTATCAGCTCCATGGCCTGCTGTAAAGATGAAGTATGATATACTTTTGCATTGGGAGCAATATCATTAATAACGATCTCCATTCCCTGCCTTACAATACTGTGATCATCTGCTAAAAGGAATATGATTTCCTTGTTTTCAATTGGCATTTCCATTATTTATTATTGATATTTAAATTGATTCTGAATGTCACCTGCGTTCCTTTATGTAGTTTACTGGAAACAGAAATTTCACCATCAAACAATTCTACAATTTCCTTTACAAGGTTCAGTCCTAATCCTACTCCAAGATTATCTACCTCATCAGAAACGGTTCCCTGATAATAAGGATCAAAAATCTTTTTCAAATCAGATTCTGAAATCCCTACTCCTGTATCTCCTACTGTTGTAATCAAGGTGATTTTATCATTTCCTAGCGGCTCTGTAGTCATCACAAGATCAATCTTTCCGTTTTCTGTATACTTGTTGGCATTCCCCAGAATATTCATAAAAATCTGGTTGATTCTGATATTGTCCGAAAATACGACAACCCCTTCAGGAATTCTGTCTGTTACAGCAAATTTATTGTTTCGTGTCTCCAAATAAGGGGAAATCACTTTTACAATGGAGCCAATCTCTTCTTTAAGATTAAAAGCGGATTTTATCAGCTTCTTTTCAGCATCCTGATTCTTTGTATATTCAAGAATCTGGTTAGATTGCAGAAGAAGCGTACTGTTTGTAAACTTAATCGACTTCAGGTAATCTTTAATCGTTTCATCCCCTGTTGATCTGTAAATCTTATCAATAAAGATATTAATGATCTTCAACGGCGATCTTAAATCGTGGCTCAACATCCCCAATATTCTGTTCTTGAAATTCAGGTTGTTCTTAATTTCTTTATTGGCTGCATCAAGTTTTCTTTCGTAGACGAAGGCCACTCTGGTAAAGTACATAATAAGAATGGATACAATGAACATTAAGACCATCAGCCCAAGTACAAGATATCTTCTGATCTTATTATTATCAGAATTTTGTTTGGTATATTCTTTTTCAAGTTCAGATTTGAAATCTTTAATGGCATTTTCATATACATCAATCAATCCGTTACTGTACACTAACAGCTTACTGAAATTGCTGTAAAACTGAATATTCTCACGCTGATTTTTGATTGCATATTGCTGTGCTTTCTTTACTTCCGCGGCATAATGCTTATCCATCGACTTTAAAGCCTTATCCATTTCAGTTTTTACGTTGGAAATGTCTATGGTTTTATTATTCGTTAAAGTAATTACAGTGCTTTCTTTCTGAACATTTACTTTTCCTGTGATGGCATCCTTCAAACGCCCCATAAAACCTTTTTTCTTAATAGTATCAGCATAGGTGCGGGTTTGTACATTGAAGTTCTCAAAGTCATTTTTGTACTTTGCAGGCTCATACTTCTGATCCTCAATCTTTGTAGGAGGCTTCATAGAGGTTTCGTATACAGAATCTATAAGGGTTTTCAGTTTGGTTACCTTCATGGTATCCATTTTCTTCTGAGCCAATGTATTTTTCAACCTTGGGCTTGTATTTTCATACTCCCCGATCTTATCAAAATTCTTTTTAAGTTTTCTTAATGACTCAAAATAAAGCTGCAGGTCCTTATTATCCTGGCTCACCATATATCTTTGGAGATGCTCCTGTGCATCCATGAAATCCTTTCTTGAATTATCCGTCAATCCTCCCAAAGCCCTGCTATCCTCCAGCTGTTTCTTGATAAACTGCAGTTTTTTCTCATTCACAAACTCATTGTAAAAAAACACACCTATAATCACCTGTATCAACAAGATACACATAATTAACGAGTAATGAACAACCTTCCTTAATTTAAAATTTAAGAATTTATATTTCATATCTACTGCCAGGTAAATTAATCTTCTGTTTTCTCAAGTCCCTTTTATTAGTCTTAAACAATATAATATTATTAATACAAATTCAACAATCTCGTATATTATTCAATTGGCAAAGTTAAATTAATTTTTGTCTACTTAATAATATAAAATTTCTGATAAAAAGAAACAAATTCAGGTCTAATTTACATCAAAAAGCCTATAAAACCTAGGCTTTTCATTAATGTAAATCTATTTTTTTAGAATAGATGTAAAAAAAATCTCTATCTAAATATTTCAAGATATGCTTTTATAGGGATTGGGATGTTCAAATATCGGATAAGATTATTTATAATTAATGCTTTCGCCTGTGCTTAGATTAATCTTCAATGCACTTACGAAAAGCAGCAATACTCCCCTTGCTTGTAATGAGGTGATTTTTATACCTTTTCATCTGAATAGCCCATGTATATTCATTATACCGTTCCATTCTTTCAACCTATTGTTTATATGCAAGCTCCCTGCGGCTAATTCTAAAAAATCCTGAAAGATTGAGTAACTTTTTTATCTCCTTTAATGTAGATTCGTTGAGTCAATGCTTCTTATCAGATATATCGACTGCAAATACAATACCCTGATAAGAATTGAACGCAAAGCGTTTTCTATAATTTTTCCCGGATTGATTATTGCTCAATAGCTGTTAAAGTTTCGCCAGCACATCATGCTCTCCACAATCCGATTTCTTTAACCATAAGAATTTATCCCGTATTTTTTTGAAACGATTCTGAGTAAGGAATTTTAAGATATATTCAAAACAGTAAACCAAGGAAATAAAGAGATGAATAAAGGAATTAAATAACAAAAATTGAAGGCTGGAAGTTATTTTTAGGTATAATTACTATAGCCATTCTACCCTTAAAAAAGCTCTGACTTATTTTTATAAATCAGAGCTCTACTTTATTGGAAGAAACGTTTACAAACTAACATTATCTAAAAGGCTTTTCAGTTCTTCAAGGGACATATTATTTCCCGAAGCTACTACTCCATATCTGTTTCCTTCCAGATACTGGATACTTGTCATTTTATCGTTTTCATACATACTGTGATCAAAGTAAACCAACCAGCCTTTATAATTTTTAATATTGGTTTTATCACCGGGTTCCTCTATTGCTTTCAGCTCCAAATAGCTTAAAAGACTTCCTTTCACCTGCTCAGCTCCTGCTCCGGCACCATCTGTTACCATTAAATAGACATTCTGAGACCCTTTTGCATAATTTGCTGTAGCATATGACCCTGTTTCTTTATCTTCAAAAGCCGTAACTTCTGTAAGTTTAAAACCGTTAATCTCTTTTTTAAATTTGCTTTTAAAATCATTGGTATTAATAGGCTTCAACTTTTTCAGTTCTTTAGCCAGATTTTCAACTTTTACGGAATCAGAATCATTCTGTACATGTTCAATAGTTCTTACAAGAGGTTGATTGGCAAAAACAACATTAGATCCCAAGGTAAATGTTAAGGCAACACTCAGAATACCTGTTCCCACATAAGATACTTTCATAAATAATTAATTTTTTTAGTCTGACAGGCATTGCAAAAAATGCACCAAATAAAAAATGAGAGATCAATTTCTCTTTCTTGCTTCTTTTTTTAGCAGAAAACAGGAAATCTTTTCACTCAAAACCTCGATGAACAGGAGAAAACAAAGAGAAAATTTCATCATTCTGCAAAAACTAACAAAATAATTAACCTGATTTTTAGCCCATTATTAAGTTTTGTTAAAGTTTATACAGAAAAAGTTTTGCAGAAATTAAAAATCGTTCTATATTTGCACCACTGAAAACAACGATACTATCGGAGTTTAAGGAGAGTTGGCAGAGTGGTCGATTGCGGCAGTCTTGAAAACTGTTGACTGTAACAGGTCCGGGGGTTCGAATCCCTCACTCTCCGCAAGATGTGAAAACAAAAGTTTTCAAAAAGCATCAAAAAATAGATAAATCCTGCAAAATCAATGATTTGCAGGATTTTTTTTATTTATGGCTACTGCCATAATTTTCAAAAATACTCCAAATGTTTGTGGCAGATTCGTGGCAATATTTGAAATCTGAAAAAATTGCCACAAATATCTACAACTATTTGACATTTAACCTGTAACAAACATTGACATCTTGATTTAAAGCGCTTTTAGTTTGACATTTATAACCCTTAAAATGTTGAATTATGTTAGAGCAAAGTTATGGGCTAACCTTCTTCTTGAAGAGCTCAAATGTAAAGAACAAGACAATACGTCACGTTTATCTACGAATAACCGTAGATGGAGTTCCTAAAGAAACTTCCACTAAAAGAAAGTGGAATGTAAACAGATGGGATCAGAAGGAAGGAAAAGCAACAGGAACGAAAGAGGATGCAAAAGCACTGAATTTTTTCCTGGAATCATTGACCACTAAAGTCAATAATCACAAAACTGATCTTTTAAATAGTGGTATTCCTATTACCTCAATAGACCTTATTAATTTTGTAAATGGAAAATATAAGCCTCGCAATAAGATTCTGGAAGAATTTCAGGAGCATAACGATGAGATAGCTGCCTTGGTTATCACAGAGGAGTATGCTAAAGGTACACATGATCGCTATATTACTGCACGTTCACATGTTCAGGAATTCATTAAATATAAATATGATAAGGAAGATCTGGAATTCAGTGCCCTAAACTATTCTTTTGTAAAGGATTATGATCTGTATCTTAAAACTGTCCGAAAATGCTCCAATAATACTTCTCTAAAGTATATCAGTAATTTCAAAAAAATCGTTCTAAGGGCTGTAGCTAAAGAAATAATCTCTAAAGATCCCTTTAAGCTTTTTGTAAGCAAGAAAACCAAAATAAAAAAGAAACCACTGACAAAGCCCGAACTTAAAAGGATTGAAGAAAAAGTATTCAGTTCCGAAAGGCTGACAGTGGTACGTGATATTTTTGTGTTTCAATGTTATACCGGATTATCATATATTGATGCATATCAACTCAGATGGGAAGACATCAAAGAAGCCGATGACGGTAGTATGTGGATCATGTCGAGCAGGCAAAAGTCTAAATCGGACACTGATATACCACTCCTGCCCAAAGCACTTGAAATCATTGCTAAATACAAAGATGACCCACTGTGCAAAAAAAGAGGAACTGTACTTCCGGGTAGGTCGAATCAGAAAATGAATGAGTACCTTAAAGAAATCGCTGTTCTCTGTGAAGTATTTACTGTTCTTAATACCCATAAAGCGAGACGAACCTTTGCGAGTACTGTAACCCTTAATAACGGGGTTTCGATCCATGTTGTAAAGGAAATGCTGGGCCACTACTCTGTCAAACAGACCGAGGATTATGCAATTACCGAACAAGCCACAATTGCAAGGGAAATGAAGGAGCTAGAAATGAAATTGAAAGGAACCGATCAATTCAATACCAAGCTTATGAAATTCCTCCAACAACTCGAAAGAGAATTTCAGGAACTTAAAAATACACAGGCCAAAACTGCTAGTGCTTCGTTTCCCAATAGATGCGATGCTTTTCAAAATATGCTCGAAACAGTCAAGGTGATGATATAACAGAAACAAATAAGCTTCAATACAAACAGGTATATTGAAGCTTATTTAATATTCAGTCTTTGGGTCTTTTCAGTATTTCTACCGTACTGCGGTATCCGGGATGGTAAGAAGGCGTATATTTGATATAGCCAAATTCCTGAAGCTGCTTAAAATACTTATGGTAGCTAGGCAGGGTGTTGATATGCGAGAGAGTCATTAATTTACTTCGGCTGACCCTGATGACCCATTTTTCATTTTGCCTACATGCAAGTCTTGCTATTGCGACCAATAAGGAAATATGCCATACATTCAGCAATGGATCACCTGAGATATAATCCAGGAAATCAAACCATCTTTTAGGATCATTCGATTTCATCACTGAATATTTTTTGAAGATCTTCGCTATTGTAATAATATGACCCCAACAATTTCTTAAATCTAATTTTCCCAGTGACTCTCAGATTTTGCAGTGTAGCAGCGGAAATATTAAGCTTTTTTCGGATTGCTTTGCTCCGCATCCATCCAAGCTCATCAGACTCATTATTATCGGCCAACTTATTGTCAAGAAGATTGCCAATGTCAGAAATGATCTGATTTCTCAGCATGTCAAGATCGCTTTTTGTGATTGTATCCATATCTAAAGATTTTGATTTGCACAAAATTTCTATTTTATGAAACATGTCCACTTAAAGTGGAAGTAATTGGTATTGTTTTTCCTTTATTTACTGATTTGACTATGTCTTCTTATATAAACACAGTCTTCGAAAAATACGAGACAGTGTTTCGTATTTTTCGAAGACCCGACCTTGAAAAGTCAAATAAAATTTCCTCATCCACTGTAGATTATCTACAGAATACCCCCTTCCAAATTCTTTTGATAACTGTCTGCTTAAGTTCCTGAGTGTTTCTTTGGCATATTCAGCTCTGTCCTTTCCATTTTGCTCATCCGTCACTATTGTTTTACCTATTTCAAAATAGGTCAATAGCATAGTCGTATTAATATTACGAACAACACTCTCCTTTGACTTTTCAATTAAATCTCTGATGGTTTTAAAAAGATGGGAGGATAACTGGCTCATATTTAAAATTATTTCTCTATTAAAATCTATAATAATATGCTTTCCAAGAACTCTTAATCCTTTTGGTAACCAAGTGGCATAGTTTGGCATTCGATGTCTTCAAGAATATAAATTAGAATACAATTATAGGTTGATCACACAGTAACTTCTAACGATTAGGTAAATACATTACTAATATTTTCATAATAAACCGGTAAAAAGGCAGCTAAGGTATTGTTGCCATCCGTCTTGCTAATCCAACCAAAAGACTACGGCATAAACGGTTTCCTCCCTAAAGGCACCCTCCAATTATTCCGTTTCCTTTTGTTTTTTTTCATTGTCAACACTTCATATCTGCTTTCTTTTTTCCGGTTTTTCTTTTGAAAAATATTCAGCGAAACCTGAAAGGCTTTTAAGAAATAGAACGGAGAAGAGATTGAAAAGGCTTTTGATCTAAAAAATACACATAACAATTCAAAGATGTTTTAAATAAATGCTGGTTTAACTTAAGTACGGGAAACAAAAGGCTCTGCCGTACTCAGAGCAATAACAATGAAATATAATATTGTAAATGAGATCAAATTGATCTACACAAGAAAAGGAAATACTGAAAAAAAAGTACTGAACTCCCAGGATGCTACAGATATTTTCAGGGAACATTTTGATGCAGATCAGATCGACTACAGAGAGTCATTTTACTCAATGTATATGAATCAGGCTAACAAGGTCTTAGGAATACAAAAAATATCAGAATCTGGAATTACCTCTTCTCTTGTTGACATCAGAATCATCATGCAGGGAGCTCTATTATGCAATGCCGTATCATTTATTATAGCTCATAACCATCCTTCCGGAAACCTTACACCTTCTCGCGAAGACATAGGCATCACACAAAAAATAAAGGAGGCTGGACAATTATTAAATATTAAACTGCTTGATCATTGTATAATAACTTCAATAGACTCCTTCTCTTTCTCCGATGAAGGTATTTTATAAGAAACTTAAATTTCTGAAAAATAAGAATCCAGAGCCGATTCCCGGTCTGGATTCTTGTGGCGTCGCGGAAAGATGATTGCCCTTTAGGGGGCCAACCATCTTTCCGCAAATACTAAACAATACTTCTCAAATTAGATGGTTTTATTTGGAGTGGGAATATATATTTGCAAGCTAAAGAAATTGTATTTATCCGTCTAACTTTTTGTTGTTGAATTGAAATTCAATTTTATTCTCATTTCCAAAACTGTCTGATAGCCATACCGTAAATGATTGTGAAACTTCAGAGGTTGAAGTATAATACAATCTGAACTCTTTCTCATAAAGAGGATAAATATCATTAGGAAAGTAAGGTTGAGTGTTATAATACTGCAGCTTTCCTGCTCCCTCAAACTGAAAATATCGAAGATAATATTTGGTGTCAGCAAAATTACCTTCAGGAATAATTTTGATACGGATCTCCACATACTCATCTTTAGCGATATCCTTAGGAACAGGCATAACCCACACCTTAAAAGGATAATTCTGCTGAATTTCCAAATCATCTTTCTCACATGATTGTACAAATAGTCCAATCATAAATAGTAGCAAGAAACACTTTAATTGTATTTTAGCTGTATTAATTATATTTTTCATTTTTCATTATTTTTAGAAATTATATCTTATTCCAACCCCCAACAGAGAGTGAAAATTAGCCATTTGGCTATTTTTCAAAAAGCGAAGTTGTCCGTTGACCAGGAAAACTAAATGCTCGGTCAGATAGCTTTCAATAGATAGCTTACCATTTGCTCCATAAATAAAATTATCCGTTGCTGTTAACATTGAACCGTCATATAGCAATTCATTGCCTCTATTAACCTGTTCATAACCAACAAGACCTCCAATTCCCAGATTAAGATTGACATTTCGCATGAAGTCTCCCCATAGATAAAAACTGTAACCACCGTTAAGCAGAAACGTATCTATCGGAATATCGCAGCTAGTGTATTTATAATATTTTCTGCTAAATTCTGTCAGTCCAAAAAAGTAATTACCATTCTTCGAGTAAGAAACAAGCCCCGTACTAAACATATAATTTTGCTTTTCTGGAGATTTTGGAAATACCGAATAGGTAAATTCAATACCAATTTGCTTGGGAATCATCTGTTGAGCAAATATTTTGCTACCCATTATCATCGTTAAGATGATTGTTAAAAATATGTTGTGCATCTTACTCCGTTTTAATGGTTAAACTATTTATCAATCTTGCATGAACAATATCTTCATTTTCAAGCTGTACTTTCAAATGCCTTCCCCCGTTCTTTTCCAGAATTTCAATCTCCAAAACCTGATCTTTTAAGAGCGTAAACTGATCAAGCATATAAATCCCTTTACTATCTGAATGATCAGCTATTATCCTTTCCGGGAAATAGGTACGAACCTGCTCTAAAATCTTATCCTGAACGACCGTTCGCTTTAAGTTCTTTTTATCGACAATTTTAAAATTGACCCATTCAATAGCATACCCCACATTACTTTGATTCTTAACCTGCAATGTGAAATAAAACTTGCTGTCATTAACGTGCAGCGCCCTGACTGAAAACTCAATTCCATAACTTTTCGAAGCAATATGCTTAATAGTTCTGTTGCTTTTCCTGTAAAGATTTTCCATAATAAGCCAGGTGAGAGAAGTTGAGCTTCCTTTAAGATCTTCAAATAATACATCAGCATACTGTCGCTCCATACCTCTCTGAAGTTTTACTAAATCATAGCTGAGTATATCGGGATAAGAACTGTAGGATGCGTCAAAACTGTAAAATTTTCCATCTTCAGTAATGACCGAAAAATTAGTTTCTTCTTCAAAATCCCTGACGGCTGACTTAACCCGAAGAACGTTTCCTATAGGATCTGCCTTATTGGCAACCAAGAGATCACTTCCCAGGTCAACATATCGTATTGATGTAGGAAATATCAGATAGCTGGTTTTATTGTAGGTAACTTGTATCCTGAAAGGCTCTAATTTTCCCTCTTCCAAGGAATAATAGGTTGTCACGGAATCCTGCCCAAATGCCTTGCTTACTAATAAAAGTAATAGCATAATGAGAATATAATGACTCTTTTGTGTATTCATTTTTATTTTTTTTGATTAGTTATTTTTGGGTAAGAGTAAGACTTGATGGCCAGCTTTTACAGTTACTTTCAATTGTCTGACTCTCTTCTGAAAATAACCCGACAGTCCCTGTACTACTCCCCTGCTCAGATCAGTTGCAATCTGTTGTTCTGCTGATTGAGTCATCATAATATTAGTGCCTGAAGCCTGGCTCATATTAGCTACAATATCGCTTACCGCATTCTGCTCCGCTGAATAAGGAACATACAATCCCATCTGACCGTCAGTGTCATAAACATTGATTTCTACAGGATAGATATTACCTTGAGATTGAATGGAAGATATTTTTAACTGAAGCCTCCCACCCTGAAATTTGCTTACTGCAATCAGTAAACTCCCTATTGGAATTTCAGCTCTTCCGACTTTCATGGCTTCTGAAAGCCTTATAGATAATGTACTTTCGTTGACCAAAGTCTTAGTTTCATAGACTACACCTCTTATTGCATTTTTTGTTTGAACTGAGTTTTCTGAATCATTTTGACTGTCATAAAATCTATTCTGATTCAAACCTGCGATAAAAGCACTATCCGACTGGTCTCTGTATAATGAGGAAACAACATTGGAACGTACCGGTATTGCTGAAGTCAATTTAACCTTCTTTTCCGTTGACTTTTCGACCTCTTCTTTTTCTGCTGGTTTTTCCTGCTTTGGCGTCGTTGGAAGATACTTAGCAGCCATTTGATACGATTTTTCCATGAGCTCTAACTGGTCGTTCATTCCCAGACCCACAGGAACAGCATGATTTTGCATTGACTCATTCTTTAGCCTTGAAATTTCTTTCCTTAGGTTATTGACCTCCTGATTATCCCGATTATAGAATGAGCTTAAGGTCTGCTGTGCATTTCGATAACTGTTCAGAGCATTCTGATCGGATTGCTGAAGAACACTTCTATTGGATGTTGAAGAAGGTGGGTTGCTATTATAGTTTACACCGTTCTGGTCATTCCAGTAATCTGATAAAGTTGTTATTGAATTTCTCTTTTCTTCATTCTTTTGCTCTAATAACTGCTGCTCATAAGCCTTTTGCTTATCAGACTGCAATTGACCGTCTTTTGCCTGTGGAATAGCTGCATTAAATCCGGCCTCTTCAACAGTGGTATGATCGGTTTTGGACTTAAAGATCAGATAAAAGCACGATGCACATATAGCAGCCATCAAAAAGTAGATGAAAGGTTTCTTTAATCTTTCCCATTGAGCCTTGGGATGATCATTCACTCCGTTAGAATTTTGGGAGAGATCATTTTCTGTCACTCTAATTTTCTCTGAATCTTTCATATTCTATTTTTTAGTGTATGAGTTTACTATTTCATTATGCTTCGATCCTTTTTCGATAGGTTTCTTAGAAATGCCGTCAATATGATTGATAGAAATGGTATTACTTCTTTGACCTGTAGAAATACAGATATTGACAATGACGATGATAGTTATCAAAACATAACCACCAAAGAAAACCTTGGCCAGGAATTTTTGTCGCTCTACCGGAAGAGATTTCCAGTGTTTATCAATCTTTACAACATAATTTTCGAGTGTATCTCTTAGTTTTTTCATATCGGTCTTATTAGCGTTCAACAGTTTCGACATCTCTATTTTCAAGCACGTTGAATTTTTCAATGATAAATCCCTGAGGATTGCTGTCAGACCGTACAGAATTAACCAATGAACAGTTGGTAATTAAATTCCGGATGGTAAGATTACTGGATCTGATAATGAATTGTCTTGCATAAGTTTTTACGTCATAGGGATAACTATCAAAGTTGGCAACGACACTGTCTACCTCAACTCTCTGCTGGATATTACCTGAAATGATTCTGTTATAGTAACCTTTTTCCTGAAGGTCTTTATAGTAATTGAAGGCAGATTGGTCAGCTAAATTGAAAGCCCTTTTGACATTACTTTCAATAGCATTCTTATCTGGGGCAATGGTGAAGAATAATTCGTGAAATCGTCTCACATGCTCTCTTGCTTCTACAGGTCTGTTGATCGACATATCCTGTGAAAGGGCTACCATCAATGATTTGCCGTTATCCAGCACATAGATCTTTTGACGCTGCTCTTCGGCAAACTGGTAGGATTTAAAGACAACTACACCTACCACTCCAAAACACAACACCGCAAAAACGAATGTAAACAAACGGATCTGCTTGAAGCTGCTCTCAATATTTCTTAACGTTTTAAATTCCATAGAACTGTATTTTTATTTTAATAATCTTCCCGAAATATTTCCTGTGGCAGAACCTACTGCTGCTCCCGCAACATTACCTGATTTCGTGGCAGTTTGGTTTACATTACGTATAAAATTGCCTGCGCCTCCTGCCTGAATCACCCAGCCTGTTACCGTCGGTACCGTAAAATAACCGATGATCCCAATTACCATATAGATGATGTATACCGTATTGGAGGTATCAGGAATAAAGGTGGGATCTGCGAGCATCTCGATATCCCGTTCTAAGATCAAGGTTTGCATCTTGGCAAGAATGGCACTGAATATATCAGCAACAGGAAGCCATAGATAAACACTAACATATCTCGTCAACCATTGAGTTAAAGTAGTTTGGAAACCATCCCATACAGAAATGGCAAATGCGATAGGTCCTAATATTGAAAGGACAATCAGAAAGAAGGTTCTGATGGTATCAATAACTAAGGCTGCCGATTGAAACAGAATTTCAAGAAATTCACGAAAACCATCTCTGATATCTTTCTTGATGGCAAACATTTCTCGTTCAATATACATTCCGGACATCGTGACCAGATCCGATGGTGACCATCCGAGCTCTTCCAGCTTCTTGTCAAATTCTTCGTTTGAAATAAGGTAAGCCATCTCCGGATTCCTGAGCATCGCTTCTCGTTCTAAAAGATTCTTTTTCTGCTGCAGCTCGTTCATATCCAAGACCTGATTCTCCAGCGTTGAATGGCTTCCCTGAACGATGGGACTCATTACCCCATTAAGACTTCCTAAAACCAATGTGGTAAAAAACATAATGCAGATGCCTATGGCAAAAGGTCTCAGCATGGGAAACAAATCAATCGATTCTGCACGACTCAATGACTGCCAGACTTTTAGTGCTACATAGAATAAAGCGCCTAATCCGGCGACCCCTTTTGCCACAGCAGCCATATCAGCGCACATCGGCATCATTTCCTCATAAACGGAACGAAGTACTTCGTGTAAGTTATTCGGTTCCATCTTACCAGTATTTTTGATTGGAGGTTCCGTAAAGATCCAGCACCCTTTGGGTATTGTTCTGTTTTTTTGCTCTGAGATAACTGACCGAAATATTCTTGTTGGTATAGTATCGTACCAGATTATGATACGCTTTGACCTCTTTATAAACCCGGTCAACAACATCCATCCTTTCTTTATCATTCAGAGAAAGACCGTTAGAAGTGATGATCTCTTTGAGTTCTTTCAATAGCTCCGTGCTCTCCGTAAGAAGCGCAGAATAACCATTGGCAATGGAAGCTAATTCCTGAGCATTAAAATTGGGGTCATTCAGCATTTTACCGAAATTATTCACATACATCTCAGAAACATCACCCACTAAAAGGACAGTCTGCTGAACCTTTCTGGCATCTTTGACCAGATTATTAATAGCTTTCAGCTGGTCATAATACTCTTTACCCTGTTCATACACTTTCTTAACTTCATTGAAGTTCTTAACAACGTTAGATACCGTTGAAGAAGTCTGTACAATTTCATTGGCTGAGTTCAAAATTCCCGAAGCCAGGTTTGCAGGGTCTGTTACGACAAATTGTGCTTTTGTATAGGTTACGGTAGCAAAGAATGCTACCATTAAGGTTTTAATGATTAAATTTTTCATTGTTGTACATTTTTAAATGATTTAATGGTCTTTTCTATTCGATTTAATTCTCTTAAGAGAAATCCTCTTGATGGCATGTTCGACATTGCCGTCAAGTTCCGATGCAAGATTCATCACTTCCATCTTTTCCGTTTCTTCTGTAGTATATGCCAGATATTCTTCGGTAGAAACTTCAGTGGCATAGACTGCAGAGTACGTTCCACCCAGTCCAATCCAGACTTCTTTATACAATCTTCTCGGATCGTTGTTCATATTGATCGACAGCACCTGGGACTTTTCTTTATAAGTCAATCCCAGCATCGCCTGAATATCATCGAACTTGTTCATATACTTCCTTTGGTCAAGAAGAATCTTACAATCCGAATTATTAATGATACTTTCTTTCACAATCGGTGACTGAATGATATCATCAACTTCCTGAGTTACCACAATGGCTTCTCCGAAAAATTTCCTTACCGTTTTGAACAAATACTTAATGTATTCTGCCATCCCTTCTTTGGCAATGGCTTTCCAGGCTTCTTCGATGAGGATGAGTTTTCTGATTCCTTTGAGCCTTCGCATCTTATTGATGAAGACTTCCATTATGATAATCGTCACAATGGGGAACAGAATTTTATGATCTTTAATGGCATCGATTTCAAATACGATGAAACGCTTGGATAACAAGTCCAGCTGCTTTTCTGAATTGAGCAGATAGTCATACTCTCCTCCTCTATAGTAAGGTTCCAGCACATTAAGAAAGTTGGCAATATCAAAGTCTTTTTCCCTGACTTTCTTTTGCTCCAATACTTTCTGATAATCATCTTTGACGTACTCATAGAATCCGTTGAAAGAAGGATGCTGATCATCGGTTTTAATTCTTTCGATATATCCGCTGACTGCATTGGAGAGTGCCACCTCCTCTGAACGGGTTGGTGGTTCATCGTCTCTTTTCCACAGGGTCAGAATCAATGTTTTTATACTCTCCCTTTTTTCAATGTCAAAAACGCCGTCATCAGTATAGAATGGATTGAAAGCAATAGGATTGTCCTCGGTATAAGTAAAATAAACCCCGTCCTCTCCTTTGGTCTTTCCTTTAATGAGTTCACATAATCCCTGATAGGAATTTCCGGTATCTACAAGAAGGACATGCGATCCCTGCTCATAATATTGTCTTACCATATGATTGGTGAAGAAAGATTTCCCACTTCCTGAAGGACCAAGGATAAACTTATTTCTATTGGTTATAATTCCCTGTTTCATCGGCAAATCTGAAATATCCAGATGAATAGGCTTTCCCGTTAGGCGGTCAGCCATCTTGATCCCAAAAGGTGATGGTGAATCCTTATAGTTGGTTTCCTCTGTAAAAAAACATAGAGCAGGTTCAATAAATGTGTAAAAGCTTTCTTCACTCGGAAAATCTCCTGCATTACCAGGTATTCCAGCCCAATATAAAGTAGCGGTATCCGTGGTATTATGACGGGGCTTACATTCCATCAAGGCTAGAGCACTACCCGTATCATTTTTTAATTGTTTGAGCTCAGCAGAATTATCAGACCATGACATCACGTTAAAATGAGCGCGGATAGATTGAAGACCATAAGAGTGTGCTTCATTTAAATACTTTTCTATCCATTCTTTATTGATCTGATTGGCTCTGCTGTATCTTGCCAGAGAATGCATATTCCTTGCAGATTTTTCAAACTTGTTCAGATTCTCATCACTGTTGTCGATGAACAGATATTGATTATAAATATGATTACAACTGAGCAGAAGTCCCACCGGAGAAGCAAATGATAAAAGACAGTCGCTGCGATCGGTGCTTAATTTCTCATAACGACTGTGTGATGATACAGTGCCTGGTAAATCCTCAGTATCCGATAAGGTGTGCATAGTGATCCGGTTATTACCGATTCGCATTTCTTCCGACCCTAACTTGATATCCTGTAATGACGGATGGGTTTCACGGGATAGAGTCAGATACTGTTCCAGTAGTCCTGACCTCTCGGAAGTTCCCGATATCTCATCTTCTGTCATCCTTTCCAAATGGATATAACCGCTGTCATTCATAATCCGCTCCAGCTGATCGACCGCTTCAAGAAAACGACCAATGACTTCTTTGTCTTTAATCTCTTTTGGAATCAGTTTTCCTTTACAGAGTGATGAAAAGTTGCTCTGCATCCGCATTCTCTCCTTACTTGTTTTTGTGATAAACAGGTAGCAGTAATGATTTAAAAAGGGCCTCTCATTGAAATGCCTTTCAAATGATTTGGAAAGAAAACTCTGGTCTTCTTGTGACAAATCAGGATTGTAGTTTTCTTTCATAAACCAGTCCTGTTTGTGAACGATGGTGAAATCCGGTAAAGTTTTAATCGCTTTGAACCAAGCGGAATGCATGGCTTCATACTCAGCGGAAGCAACAGTAAACAGTTCGGGGAGTCTGACTTTAAAGCAAACCGTAACATCAGCGTCTTTTGAAATGATACAATCATTTTCAATCGCCAACAGTGGAAATTTACTTTCCAGAGTGGCTACCTTGGAAGAATTTCTCATATGTTTGTTCTTTTACGGTTAATTTTCAGATACCGGTAAATATTCTTACGGCTGATGATATATTTCGGATGCTTCTTGTGTGCGCCTAATTTCATCAGACCATGTTCCCCGTATTTTCTATTCAGTGCGAAAGTCTGCCAGGTAAGAAGTCCACTGCTGATTCCTCCGAGAATTAAACACAGATACGTATTAACTCCAGCCATATACATAACCATGACACAGATCAATATTCCTAAGAGTCCTCCACTGAAGATAAAGAGGTATTGTGCTTTTAACCCTTTAAATTCTACCTTCCTTCCTATTCCTTTATTGATATGATAGGTATTCATAGTCGTCATTTAAAGGAAGAATGAGCGAAGAATGGTTGCGGCAACAATTAAGAAGATACATGCTCCGAACCAGCTGGCAGCGGTTTTACTGGTGTCAGGATCACCACTGCTGAACTTGTTGTAAACCTTGACACCTCCAATCAATCCTACTACTGCACCTATGGCGTAAATTAATTGGGTAGCCGGCTCAAAATAAGAGGTGACCATCTGTGTGGCCTCATTGATTCCAGCTGAACCATTGCCTTGGCCGAATACCGAATTAATTGTTACCAATGTTAAAACAGCATACAGCAATTTTTTTCTTTGTTTTTTCATAATGAATAGATTTTTTGATTATCAAACCCGCACTTTACGGGCTTGAAGACAAAGATGTCCGAGTCTAGGTACTCAGTAACAGGAATGGCATTGGATGGAATCTTTTGGCTGTTAAAGAACCGTGCGCCAGTCAGAATTCCTGTATAATTAATTGTAAATTTGTAAGGAATTTCAAAAAAGAGAAATCATGGATAAAAGGTTCACAGATATTATTGAGCTCATCAAACAGTCTCGTAACAATGCGATAAGAAAAGTCAATGAGGAACTCATCAACCTATACTGGAATATTGGTGAGTATATCAGCAAAAAGGTAGAGCTGAGTGAATGGGGACAATCTGTGGTTAAAGAACTTTCTCAGTTTATCCAGACTCATGAACCTGAACTAAAAGGATTTTCGGATAAGAATCTTTGGAGAATGAAGCAGTTTTATGAGACTTACAAGGAATTTCCAAAAATCTCAACACTGTTGAGAGAAATCAGCTGGTCTCATAATCTGTCCATATTCTCCAGATGTAAATCAATCGAGGAAAGGGAATTTTATATCAAGTTGACCAAACAGGAAAATTATAGCTTCAGGGAGTTAGAGAGACAGATATCCAGCAGCCTTTTTGAAAGAACGATGATCGGAAATTCAAAACTCTCAACAGTGTTGAGAGAAACTAACGCTGATATAGTCAATACATTTAAAGACAGCTATGTATTTGACTTTTTAAATCTGCCTGAAACATTCAATGAAAATGATCTCCAAAAAGGTTTAATTGAACAGATGAAAAATTTTATCCTGGAGTTAGGACGGGATTTTCTTTTTATCAGCGAAGAGTACAAAGTACAGGTCGGCAATTCTGATTTTTATATCGATCTCTTATTCTTCCACAGGGGGCTGCAATGCCTTGTCGCTTTCGAACTGAAAGCAGATAAATTCAAACCGGAACATCTGGGTCAGCTTAACTTTTATCTGGAAGCGCTGGACAGGGATATTAAACGTCAGAACGAAAATCCAAGCATCGGCGTACTGCTTTGTAAAGACAAAGACAGCGAAGTAGTAGAATATGCGCTGAGTAGAAGTCTTTCTCCGACAATGGTTTCTGAATACAAAACGCAGCTTCCCGACAAAAAGGTTCTGCAGAAAAAACTGCATGAATTGTTTGATAACAGATCTTAGTTGAAATTTATTAATAACAAAAGGGGAATTTGCCTAAACAAACTCCCCAATATCGAAACCTTCAACACCATCTTTGTAACTGGAAGATATGCCTTCAACATCATTCGAAATGCTCTGGCTTAACAAATTTGAAATACGCTTCGAAGCCTCCCCCAACGAATTCTCCAAAAGATCAAAAAGCTCGGTCCCATGAATTTTTTGAATTATACCTACTGCTTGTTGTTGTAAGCCAGGCTCCAAAACCTGCTCTTGAAGCAACTGACCCACAGTACTTAATTCCTGAAAGGTAACCCCTGTAGCAAACCCGCTTTCGATATTAGAGTCCTGATACTTCCAATCTTCTTCCTCCTGCCCCCAATTATCCTTGATTAGAATATCATCAAGATTTTTATTCTCGGTTACATCTTCAGCTTTCCCGTTCCTGGTTTCTGATTCAAAATTATCTTCTGCTAATGAAGTAAATTCAAGGTGGCTTTCAGTGGCTTCAACTGGCAAACCTTTTCTTTTTGTTTGCTTAATATCTCCCATTATCGGTGGAGAACTTTTCTTAGTATTACCCCTATCTTTCGCACGGACATTGACTGGGAATCTTCTGTCGAGAAGAATTAGAATGATAGCGATTAATAAACCTATAATGATTATTTTTTCCATAAAATGATATTAAAAAATGGGACGGTATTTTTTATTGAAATCATCAGTAATTTCCTTTTCAAACATTTCGAAATGATACGCCAGTATATTATCCAGATAAGCATACAGAGAAATCTGGTCATCGGCAATGATTTGAATAATGCGTGAGAGGCGCTCGTGATATTCAGGACGGATATAGATACTTTTATCACCCCGCTTAGTCATTGTGTGATGGGTCAGAAACTGCTCGACATAACTTAAATCTGATGTTTTTTTATTCTTCAACTTATTTTTTGCTTCACTCTTCTCCTTTGGAGGATCATCAGTTTTTGAAATATCTTCCTTCTTAGGACTTCCTGCCATAATGGACATCAGATATTGTTCATCGATACCGTTATCTTCATTGTTATTGCCCTGTTCCATAATTTATAGTTTTACAATTCTTAAAAATTCCTCTACAAATTGATCCAGCCTGCATTGAGCTAACAATTTAGGATCTGCAGGTAGTAAAGTGGATCGGAAAACAGTCTTTGTAATAGCCTCCCCTTCCTTTCTAAATCTTTTACTGTCTGTAATACTTGTTTCCATAAGTGGCAATCCTAAATCTGAAATCACTTTACTGTAGTTTTTGTAGAGCAACGTCCGTTCTCTTCCATCCACCTGATTCCAGAATAGATGTACAGCCCGAATTCCCGTTTGAGTTTCTTTCATCAATACATTGGTCAGAACATGGGTGAAACTTAGCGTACTTTCCAGCACAACACGATCCGCAGTAATGGGAGAAAAAATATAATGGACTTTCGTCAAAGTTTTTAAAATACCGGCGGTATTAACAGTTCCCGGCAGGTCTAAAAATATAGCATCAGGAATTATTTCGGAGCCATCAACATAAGCATTCATATCCTCTAAAACTTGGTCGGCTTTACTCTGGAAAATGGGATACGTTTTTTTATTAATACTCGTAAATTGTTTGTGAGCGATCTTTTTTAAAATCTCATTCTGCATCACCATTTTTAAATCCCGCTCTCTCATCTGGAGTAAACTGTACTGTGGAAAGTCACAGTCAAAAACGGCAACATGATACCCCATCCGATAATGAAGAATACTTGCTAGAAGTGATGTAAAAGTGCTTTTTCCCACACCTCCTTTTTGGGTGGAAAATGCAATAATTGTAGGTTGCTTTTTTGTTTTCATTTTGCTTAAATTGTTAGACATAATTTGATAGAATGATTGAAAAAAGGCTCTCAGTAATGGGTTCAGTAATACAGGCTGGAATTCCTGATATCTGTATTGACTTCTATCAACATTCACTGAATACTGCCCGCCCGTCCTGAAAAACGGATTTCCTGATCCCTATCTCTCTAAAATGTTATCATGACGGTTGGAATTCCGGAAAGCTGGCATGCAGGGGTTCTGCTGTTCAAGATTTCTGTCAAATCTGCAGTTGAGAAGTCCCGCTTTCAATCTGATACAAATGAATACGATTTCTTCTTCGAAATATTCTTAATGGTAGTTTTTGGCGTAAAGTGTCAGTCTATGGCTTTGTCTAACATTCTGTTTTTCTATATCATACAAGCTTACTTTGTGTTGGAAGACTAAGGAGTTTTTTGGAGTTGGACTGTTTTTAATGCTTTAAAGCATTAAATATATTTTCTTACTGAAATTTCCTTTCACCCGAAAGGAGCAAGTTATGTTTTGAGTGCCTCATAACTTTTTTCGTGCCTCAAAACAACTTGCCCTGGCTGGGGCTTTAAAAATCACTCCGAAGTCATGATTTTACTAATATTAAATTAAATGCGATGGACCTAAATAAAAAAAGCAAAGGCGGGCGTAAGCCCAAGCTTAATCCAAGTAAAAACAGGCATGTATTTAGACTTACGGATGAGGAAAATATAAAGTTTTTAAATTTATATGAGGCTTCCGGAATGAGTAACAAAGCGAAATTTATTACAACAATTTTATTTCAGAAAGAATTAAAAATTGTAAAAGTTGATATTTCAACAATAGATTATCATACCCAATTGACCAAATTCTTCTACCAATTCCAGTCGATTGGAAACAATTATAATCAGATAGTAAAAATTTTATACCGAAATTTCACGGAGAAAAAAGCGTCTTTCTATCTCTTTAAACTGGAAAATCATACCAGAGAACTAGCTTTAATTTGTAAGCAGATTATAGAACTCACCAAAGAATTTGAACAAAACCATATTCAAAAAAATTCTGTAAAATGATCGCTAAAATTGGAAAAGGTGAAAACCTATGGGGTGCGCTTACCTACAATCAACAGAAGGTGGACAACGAAAAAGGAACGGTTTTATTCACTAATAAGATTCCTGATTTGTGGGATCGACCTTATTCGGTTAAATTTTTTCATCAGTACTTTGAACCCTACTTGATTGCCAATAACAAAACTGAAAAACCGGTAATACATATCTCACTTAATCCTGATCCTGAAGATAAGGTTAATGACAAAGATTATCGGGAAATGGCTCAGCAATATATGCAGGAAATGGGTTATGGCAACCAACCCTATGTTGTCTTTAAACATACGGATATTGATAGAACTCACATTCATATCGTCACCACCTGTGTCCAGATCGACGGAAAGAAAATATCAGACCGATATGATCATTCCCGATCAATGGAAGCCTGCAGAAAACTGGAAAGACAATACAACTTAAAAGTTGCTGGTGAGAATAGAAATTTAAATCAAAACTCTATTTTTAAACCTATAGATTATACTAAGGGGAATATCAAAACACAATTATCCTCGATACTACGACATATACCTCAAACCTACAGCATTCAAAGTATAGGTACATATAACGCTTTACTCTCTCAATTTAATATTTCCTGTGAAGAAGTTACTGGAGAACTGCATGGAAAAATGAGAAAAGGAATGGTCTATTTTGCAACGGATAAAAATGGAAAAAAAATAAGCAATCCTTTTAAATCATCCCTTTTTGGTAAGCATGCAGGAGTAGAAAATATTCAGGTGCTTATTGAAAAATCTAAAGTAAAAATGAAAAATAATCCTTCAAAATTCATTCTTAAAAGAACTATTGAAACCGCTCTCAGCACGAGTAAATCGGAAGCTTCTTTTAAGTCTCAACTTTTGGAACAGGGAATCGCTACGGTCATACGAAAGAATGATGAGGGAAGGATCTACGGAATCACATTTATAGAGCATAACTCAAAATCTGTTTGGAATGGCTCACAGCTGAGTAAAGAACTATCAGCCAACTCATTCAATACACTGTGGAATGAGGTAGAAACAAAGCCTAAAACCAATTCATATAATAGTTCTAACAATGATATATCGCTTGAAAAATCTTCAGAACATTTCTTCAACAATAACAGCTACGAAGTATTTGACGGATTTTTTAGCGGATTATTGTCTTCAGGTCCTCATGAGGATCAGGAGGAACAAATTTTTGAATCACAAATGAAAAAGAGACAAAGAAAAAGAAGAAAAAAATAATATTCTTTTGCAAAAACGGTCTTATAACGATGCTCAAAGAGCCTAAGCCAGCCAATAAATGCATGCAACGGCGCATTTATATTTGAGAATGCATAATCAGTTATTTATGCGTCTAAAATGTAATATGCAGGGTGAAGACGATTTAAGAGGACTTGCCAAAATCATGGCGTTTATGCGAGCGGTCAGTATTATTATGGTACTAATGCATCTGTACTGGTTTTGTTATGGATTTTTTGCACATCAACAATGGACACTGGAACTCATCAATAAGATTCTTTATAATTTTAATAAGACCGCAGGCCTTTTTTCTCAACCTATTTATTCTAAGCTGTTCGCAATAGTTTTACTGGCTTTGAGTTGCCTCGGAACAAAGGGAGTCAAAAATGAAAAGATCACTTGGAAAAAAATTAGTATTGGTTTTTCTATTGGTTTTGTCTTATTCTTTTTAAACGCAATCCTCTTACAATCTGCCAACAGCTTTACTCCTGTACTTTATATTCTATCTACCGGTTCCGGATACATCTTCCTGATGCAGGCAGGAGTCTGGATAGGCCGTTTACTCAAAACAAACTTAATGACCGATGTTTTTAACAATGAGAATGAAAGCTTTCAGCAGGAAACCCAATTACGCTATAATGAATATTCTGTTAACCTTCCTACACAATTCTATTATCAAGGGAAGTGGCATCAGGGATGGATTAATGTGGTGAATCCTTTTCGAGCCACCATTGTCTTAGGGACTCCAGGCTCAGGAAAATCCTATGCTGTTGTCAACAACTATATAAGACAACATATTGAAAAAGGATTTTCCATGTATATCTATGATTTTAAATTCGATGATTTGTCTACTATTGCGTACAACCATCTTCTCAATCATTCTGATGCTTATACCGTAAAGCCGAAATTCTATATCATCAATTTTGACGACCCCAGAAAAAGCCATAGATGTAATCCTTTAAATCCCGATTTTATGACGGATATATCGGATGCATATGAAGCTGCCTATACCATTATGTTAAACCTGAACAGAAGCTGGATACAAAAACAAGGCGATTTCTTTGTTGAGAGTCCTATCATACTGCTAGCTGCCATCATATGGTTTCTTAAAATTTATGAAAACGGTAAATACTGCACTTTTCCACACGCTATAGAGCTGTTGAACAAAAAATATGAAGAGGTCTTTACGATATTAACCTCTTATTCTGAATTAGAAAACTACCTATCTCCTTTTATGGATGCATGGCAAGGGGGTGCACAGGATCAGTTGCAGGGACAAATCGCTTCCGCAAAGATTCCTTTGTCAAGAATGATCTCACCACAATTATACTGGGTAATGACCGGAGACGATTTTTCTTTGGATATCAATAACCCCAATGAGCCTAAAATTCTGTGTGTAGGAAATAATCCTGATCGTCAGAATATTTATTCTGCTGCTCTTGGGCTGTACAATTCAAGAATTGTTAAGCTAATTAATAAAAAAGGACAGTTGAAGAGTTCAGTGATTATTGATGAGTTGCCTACCATTTATTTCAGAGGACTGGATAATTTAATTGCTACTGCCAGAAGTAATAAAGTTTCCGTATGTCTCGGATTCCAGGATTTTTCTCAGTTGACAAGAGATTATGGAGATAAGGAAAGTAAAGTCATTCAGAATACGGTCGGCAATATTTTCAGCGGTCAGGTGGTTGGGGAAACAGCCAAAACCTTATCTGAACGTTTTGGAAAAATATTGCAAAAAAGACAAAGTATATCCATCAATAGGAACGATACTTCCACCTCCATTTCTACCCAATTGGACAGTTTGATACCTGCTTCGAAGATCTCTACCTTAACCCAGGGATTTTTTGTCGGTGCTGTATCTGATAACTTTGACGAAAGGATTCGGCAGAAGATTTTTCATTCCGAGATTGTCGTAGACAATGTTAAGCTTTCTCAAGAAATGAAAAGTTTTCAGCAGATACCACCGATCCGATCCTTTATTGATGAAGACGGGAATGATTCTATGACCAGGCAGATTCAGGATAATTACAGAGAAATTAAGTCAGATATTCTAAATATCATCACAGATGAAATGGATCGAATAAAAAATGATCCTGATTTGCAACATTTATTGAACTCGGATTAAAGAATGAAACCTCAAATACCATACGATTTGAGGTTTCTGTTTGTATTTATGTTACTCAGCATCACTGTTCATAAAATATTGATTCAAATTGTCACTCACCAATTGAAGGAATTTGGTTGGTCCCTGTTTTCGGTTACGGATTTCAAAGATGGTTTTATGAAAGTTACCTAAATCGCAATCCAATGACTTTTCTGTAAATTTTATGACTTCGCTTAACTCTATATTACCACCGTTAAAACAACGCATCTGGTAAAGTGCATAGATAAGCTCTATAAGACCGACCTTTGATCCCGACCAGCTCAAAGGAGAAAACACTTTTACCGTAAAGTTATCATTTGAATTTTCAATTTGCTTTTTTAAATACTGATCGAATTGCTGATTGGAAATAAATCTGGCGATCATATGATCGTGGGATGTTGTAAAACTTGGATCATAATTATAAAATCCTGATGATAGCTTCATTTTTAGGTCGTAGGAATTGCGAACAAATATTTTATGATCAAGATAGGTTGCTTCCCGTTTATAGTAACTGTAAAATTCAGAATGCAACAAATAAAAGTCTTTCAACTTTTCCTGTTCTGCTTCATAATATTTTTTTAAGGTCTTATTTCCGGCAGCCGGTTTATGAGATTCAATATCCAGTACTGCAGAATAATAAATAAATTTTGCAATAAACTGCGGTTTCAGTTTTTTAAAAAACAATACTTCTTCAGCAATATGATCAAAATGGTGGTTGGAAACTAGAAGTTTTAATTTCCTTATCGACTCATCAATAATAAGTAATGCCTTTTCTGAAATTCTAATCATATCATTCCCGTCAGCATTGACTTCGTTAATCTTTAGGTCCAGATCCTCCAGTAATTGTGAAGTTCGTTTAAAAATAGTTTTTGTTACCATGTCCTTTTTTAAGGAATTTACAAAGATTACAACTAAAAAGTTTCTATTCTATTTTAAGTTCTTGTTTTCTTTTGCGAATAAAATCTGTTGGCCTTAATCCATTGACTTCGTAAAATAGATCTGAAAAATGCTGGCGAGTTGAAATACCCGATTCTTCAGCGAGAGCTTCAATTGTATACAAGAGGTACTTCCTTTCCGAGTTTAGTAAGTGTGTGATATAAGAAATTCTAAGCCTATTGATGTAGGTCTTAAAGTTTTCACCTTTATTTTCATTGATAAAAGTGGAAAGATAAGAGGTATTAGTATTCATTTTAGTCGCTAATATTCCTAATGTTAACCCCCTTTGTTTAAATCCGTTTTCAATTTCAAATTGCCGAAGTTTCTGATCCAGTTCTTTATAGAGTTCCTCAGGAAGCCCTATTTTTATAGAATTGTTGCTAACATTTTGCCCATCAATAATTAATGCATCATATTGTTTATTATTTAATCTGTCCTGCAGTAGCAGATACTTTAATTTTATATGTTGCTCCTTGTGATATTTCAAAATGAATAGACAGAGAAAGAATATGGTTGATACGATAAAAACAAGCAAGTACATCATCCGGCGCGAACTCATTTTCTCCAATCTGTTTTTACTTTCAGTGAGTAATCTTTCATCATACTCCCTGTGTATTTTTGACGATAGATAGGTGAAATCTTTGCCGATAATCTTGTCAACCTTCAATAGCTGCTTGGTATAATACAGTTGCTTTTCCTGATCGCCTTTCTCTGAATAGTACGTTATTAGATCTTCATATGCTGGTCTTACTTCAGGAAGGATAAATGTATGCCGGTTGAAAATAGAATCAACCTTCTCAAGATAATAAACACCCTTATTCTCATTATTCACCATATGATTCTTTCCCAGATAATAATAAATAACAGATAACCAGGAAAAATCATTTGATTTTAAGATCTCTTGTAAAGCTGCATTTAAATCATGTATACTTCCGGCGTAATTTTTGTGGTGATACGCCGAAATGCCACGGCATTTTAACAGATAGCTTTTTTCCAGTAAAAATCTATCCTGATCAGCGAGATGCAGTAAAGTATTTTCAACAAGGTCGTCTGCCATATCATATTTCTTAAGGTTTCGATAACAGATCACCATTTGATGAATAGAATTAAAATAGCCTCTTTTAAAATTGAATAACGTATTCGGATGACTTTTTCCTTTACTTCCTTTTTCAAAAAAGGCACTGCATTGTTTAAACAACTCTAAAGCTTCCTGATAAAATCCTAAATAACTTTTTACTACCCCCAGATGATATATGATTTTTTGATGTAAATACTCATCCTTACCATTTTTAGAATATTCATAAGCTTTGAGATACTCTGCCAGGGCAGGTTCATATTTTTTAAGGTTAAAGTAATAAAAGATTCCTTTGCCTAAATAGGCATCACCGATAAGTTCCGGCTGCTTTGACCTCAATGCTGCATAAATAGTACTGTCTGCATAGGAAAGTTTTCCTTCATTGGACGGAGTGAAATATACGGCAAACTTATAAGCTTCCGAAAGCCTTGCAAAATCAGAATCCTTCTTTGCTTTTGATATATAAATCCTTAAATACCTGAAAGCTGTCGAGTCATTCTTTTTAAGATTTTCGTATTGACTTCTGAGCCAGACATAATCATTTCTGTATTCCTCTGCGTGGAAATCAGTGATGGAAAAAAGCAGCAGCAATATTATCATGATACATTTTGAGACCGTCATAGTGATTAGTTTTTAGCTGAAAGAGTCAAATTTAGCCAAAAAAAGATAATCAAAGCCAGGTAACTAATTAAACCACAACAATATGTAATATCTATTATCAATCATTCACCAATACATAGTTTTTACAGAATTATAACCGTCATCATTTATAAATGATGACGTCTTCTTTTGAAAAGCTGATCCAATATCACTTTTTTTATAGACCGGTTTCAAAATACCTTTGGTTTAAGAATTCTAATAAATCCCCCTGACCGGTTGGGAATAACTTAAATCAATATTAATATGAAAAAGTATATTCCTCAAATCATTTTAATCTTAGCAGTAAGTACAACAGCTTTAAGCTGCAGACAGAACGATATAATGGATGAACCAGAATCACAGATCATCCACAATCCTGAAAACAGGAAATATTTTTCCGAAAAAAGTCAGGATACAATACGAAAGGACATAAATCCGGCAGCAGATCCACCAATAAAGGATACCCACGATTGGCGGATAATTGAAAATAACCCTTAAAATGTTAAGATATGATTCCCCATCACTCATCCCTCATCTGCAAAACAGGCTTACCATGTCCTAGAAGTGGTATTTGGGAAAGTATGGGGAATTTCAAAACCACCTGTCCGATTTCTAAAGGTTCCAAAATGCCGGAGTACTGTGGAGAGAAAGTAAAGTGGATCCTGATAAGAGCAATATAAATTAAAAAATTACACCATGAAGATATCAACAACGTCCATCAGCATCATAAGCTACTTCTTTGTTTTGTTGTTTGTGTATGCTGCCGTAAGCAAAATACTTGATTTTGAAAACTTTCAGGTCCAGATTGCACAATCACCATTATTGAGTAGCTATGCAGGTATCACTTCATATGCTGTGATTATTGCAGAGCTCGTGATATCCATTTCTCTAATACTTCCAAGATATCGTTTATATGGTTTATATAGTTCACTTGGACTCATGACCTCATTCACTATCTATATTTATCTCATTATTCATTATAGTGAATTTATACCCTGCTCCTGTGGAGGTATTCTCGAAAAACTAGATTGGAATGAGCACCTTATTTTTAACATTGGCTGTGTTATCATTGCTATCATAGGCATTTTTCTCTCTGTTAAGCTAAAACAAAGAGTTTTAACAACATCTTTATGGATTATCTCTCTGATCATCCTTAGCTTTTCGCTGGTAATGATCCTGTTCTTTTCTTCCGAACAAATGATGAAGAAAAATAATAATTTCATAAGACGTTTTCCCCATCATCCGATTTTACAGGATAAGAGCCTAGATTTAGGAGCTAATTCTTATTATTTTGCAGGGACAAGTAACGGAAAAGTAATACTGGGTAACTATATAAGCCCGCTCACCATCACCGAGATTGATTCCACTTTCACTACTTTCAGCCAGCGTACCATAAAGCTTGATCATTATGACCATCAATTTAAATCTTTAACTCTTTATATCCGTGATTCCCATTTCTACCTTGCCGACGGAAGCGTTCCTGTCATTTATCGTGGGAATCTCAATAATCTTTCTGCAAAAACCATGAGTTACAAAAAGATATATTTTGACCAGCTCCAGGTATTGAACTCCACTCATATAGCATTCAGAACCTTTAACCCTGATACAAAGATCAGGGCGTTAGGAATCTTGCAACTATTATCCGGGCATTACGACCTTAATAACAATATCATCAATAAACAAAAGGACGGCCTTTTTGATACAGACGGCCAGCTTATTTCAGACAGTGATAGCAACGCTTATTATTACATCTACTATTACCGTAATAAAATCATTACAGTAAAAACACCGGGCAATTCTTTTACAGCACAAAACACCATTGATACCACCCATATTGCAAAGGTCCAAAGTACCATTCTTTCCGATGGAAAAACAAAGATGACTGCTCCACCCTTTGTAGTGAACAAGATGGCAACGGCGTGCAGGGGGATCTTATTTAACCAATCCAATCTCATGGGGAACTTTGAAAACCGGGACCAGTGGAAGACCAACGCTATTATTGATATGTACAATACCAGAAATAAAAGTTACAGTGGAAGTTTTTATATTCAGAACCGGGGCAAAAATAAAATTACCGGAATGCTGGCTACAGATCATTACTTCTATACACTTATAGGCAATGAAATCGTGCGGTATCGTTATGCGCAGACAATCATGGACGATTTCAGAAAAGGGGAAGCCGAAAACCTTAACTCAGAGTAGGCAAAACAACAAATCCAAATCTTATGAAAAAGTTCATTCTGCCTGTCGCTATTGTGATGATAGGCGCAACATCTGCTCTGGCGAGCAATGTCAGCAAAAGCAACACTAAAATTCCTGCTACAGGGTATGTATTCCGCCCTGCAGCAGCTATTAAATGTGTGAATGCTCATGTTCAATGTGACACATCAGGGAATGTTATGTGTACCGCAGATCTGGGAAATGGGCCCGAACAACTCTACCAGAGAATCAGTGATACCTCATGTCCCAATGCACTTTTTGTAAAACCTTAATTTAAAAAGGATGCCTTTTGGGCATCCTTTATTTGTTAATTAATCCCGTTTATCACTTCCCTTCATCCAATCAGCTTTTATCCCATCTTTAAGGTGATATTCAAACCACTGCTCTACTCTTCGGGCGATATCTATCTTATTGGACCGCTTCAGGAATCCATGAGCCTCATTCTGATAAAACAAGGCGACGACTTCTTTTTTATTTCTTTTCAATCCAATATAAAACTCCATGACCTGATTCCAGTCTATATTTCTGTCATTGACTCCTGTCCATAAGAAAATAGGCGCACTGATTTCGGATACACTATAGATCGGACTGTTTTGAATATACAGTTCCTTATAGTCCTTAAAACTTCCAGGCATTTTATACTGTCCATTTTCAAACTGCCAGTAAAAAGGCCTCAGGAAATTGTAATTATATGAAAAATAAGACCGTACCAAATCACTGTTTCCTGCTCCCGAGGCATAGGCTTTAAACCGGTCTGAATGGGTGGCTATAAAATTAGTTTCATATCCTCCATGGGAATACCCTATGAGTCCCAGTCTTTTAAAATCAATGGACTTCAATCCAGCTACAGCATCGAGAGCACTGTTCACACAATCCAGAGCCGAGAATCCAGTCCCTCTTTTGTCAAAAACAATATCAGGAAGAAACACAAAATAACCACCCTCAAGATAAGAACGTATGTTCAGACCCTCCGTACGTTCGAAAAACCCATCTCGCAGATACTGATTGCCAAAGTGGCTTTGTCTCGCATAGACAATAGTGATCATGGGGTAACGCTTTAGATCTGTGAAATCCAAAGGGTAATACAAAATACCGGTAAGGTCTACTCCTTCAGAATTTTTATAGCTTATCCTCTCACTACGAATCCTTCCAACCTCCATGTCCTTCCGGTTGCTTTTATAAATGATTTTTGCTTTCAAGCCGTTAAATACTTTAATATAGGCCGGAACATTGTAATCTTCAATACAAGCCTCCAGCAGGATGCCATTCTTATGTTCTATTTTATCAATCCGTTCTCTTGTAGGAGCCTGCAGCATTACCTTTTTCCCGGATTGACAAGAATACGAAAGGATGGCTGTTAGATCATTCTTTTTATCATACATTTTTATAATCAGAGGCTCCTTACTATTATATAGATTCTGGCCTCCATTAGGATAACCACTTATACCCTCTCCCTGAATTGGATTTACAATGGTAGAACGGAACCCATCCAGTAAGGAAATTTTCACCAAATCACCAGTATCTGTTTGATACCGCAACAACCTGCCCTCTGTTTCAAACAGGATATATTGATCATCTTCTGAGAAATAGGGATCTCCCGTATCTGCTATTTTTAACTTTTTTTCAGCCAGTGTATACAAATCATAAAGCACCCAATTATTGCCGGGATTAGACAGTATAAACCTTCCTGTAGATCCGTAATAGAGGATATACCCTCCCTTCCCGATATATTGCTGTTTTCCATTCCCTACTTCATACCGGTACAAATCAAACTCAGGGTACTGGTTTACATAATCCTGATTTTTATAATAATTATAACTGATAACATACATGCTGTCTCCAATATTGATTTTCTCCAGCGCTTTATCATCAGTATCCATTCTCAGACTGCGCAGCTTCGGATCCCAGACTGCTATTTCTTCCGACTCCCCACCATGAAACTTCAGTTCAAGTTTACGATCATCCGCATTCCAGATATCAGGATTACCAGGAAGCTTATCTGGATCATCACCATAGGTGAGCCTGACCAGAAAACGCTCTCCGGTTCCCAGCCGGGAAATTGTGGCCGCTTTAAAGTCCCGGCTCGTATCACTGCTCAGATGAAATGCCTCTTGGGTTTTGCTAATATAAACCAGATCCGTTTTTCCATTTTTTTCTGTAATCCATGCACTGCCCCCCTTGTCCGACCATCTGCAATCCAGTATTTTCTGATCAGTTGAGTAGATTGCTTTTTCTGGCATCCGCAGATCATACAGCAGGTTTTTCCCGGCTTCCTTTTTCACAAAAAACACATCACTCCCTTTTACAAAAAAGCTTGTAACATTTTTATATCTGTCCGCCGGATCTCCCTCCTTCCAGATTTCCAGATCAGTCCCTGAAGATGAAGTTCCCCTTAACACCAACCATGTATTCTGAGACTTTACAAATTCTGAACTGACTATCTGATTCCAACTTTTACTCACTCCTGAATTAAGGTTAATCATTTCAGCACTGCCCTTTCTTATTAAAAGAAGATTTGAACGGCCTGTAAAATAAAATTTGGTTACCCCCGCATACTGTTTCACGTTCTCAGCCTTTTTACGGTCTACCAAAACGATGGTGTCCCTGCTTTCCTCATAGGTCTTCCGGAATGCGGTCCACTTTCCGTCGGGTGATGTTTCCGGAAACATTATTGTATAACGGAGATTGTGATACCTAGGATTAAACCTGTCTTTTTTAACCGTCTGGCTGATCGCGTCTATAGAAAAAAGCAGGATCATGATGTATAATAGTTTAATAGCCTTCATTCTGGGGATTTAAATTAGGGTTGAGTAACAGTTCATTAAGGGGTATGGGCCAAAGCCTGTGGTAAGGCTTCCAGTTAGATTTTAGGGCGGTAAGCTGCTGCAGCTTTCCTATTCTTTTCAGGTCAAAGAACCGCTGTCCTTTCTCCGTAAAGAATTCCCGCCGCTTTTCCTCCAGGAGTTCATTAAAGAACATATCCTGCGCTAGACCTGCTGTAACAGCAGCAAGACCTGCTCTTTGTCTTATACGGTTAAGATAAATAGCTGCTTCTGCGATTTTTCCCTGCCGGGCCACCGCTTCAGCCAGGATACAATATCCCTCTTCCAACCTGAAAAGAACCGAATACTCTGTCGTATTGGGGGCGAGGTTTTTATACTTATAGGCCCTGTACCATGTCTTTCCGTTAAAACTCACAGGAAGTGTCCAGAACTGCTTTCTAAGGTCTGCATCAGAGAAAGAAGCCATAAGATCCGCTGAAAGCGCATAGGAAGAAGGTGCAGCATTGGTAAAATAATACTGTAAAGCCTCAGCGGTGCCATCATTTTCATTCTGAGGCTTCATCTGCCAGAGGATATGTTTTCCTGTGTTTAAAAACACTTTCTTTACATCCTCCTCAAAACTATACATTGGGCTGCTGACCACTTCTCTACCCATCTGTTCTGCTTCCGCCCACTTTTGCCGGGACAGATACACTTCAGCCAAAACCAGCTGTGCCACTTTACGGTTAGGATATAACCTTTCTGTTGATGTATACTCATCAGCCAGCATAGCTGCAGATTTCAGAAGGTCCTTTTCAAGGTGATCCAGCACTTGATTTTCCGGCATCCTCTGAAGGCTTTTATTGATTGTAAAATCGGTTGTTTCCGTGTAAGGTACATCCCCAAATAAACGCTGAAGATTAAAATAGATCATTGAACGCACCAAGAGAGCCGTTCCGGCAATACGCTGCCTGGCATTCACCGGTATGGATGATGCCTTTTCCAGCCCTTCTGCAATGGAGTTCGCCATATAAATTTCTTTATAAGCATTGCGCCATATCAGTTCCACACTGATATTCCCTGAAAGCTGCTGGTTATGATAAATATCCTGGGCTGCATTGGTATTACTGATGAAGTAGGCATCCAGTTCATCGGTATAGCTTGATAAAAAGGCTGCGAGGCCGTTACTTCCTCCCGAAAACATGGAATT
The DNA here is from genome assembly GCF_000829375.1 of Chryseobacterium sp. StRB126. Taxonomy (NCBI): domain Bacteria; kingdom Pseudomonadati; phylum Bacteroidota; class Flavobacteriia; order Flavobacteriales; family Weeksellaceae; genus Chryseobacterium; species Chryseobacterium sp. StRB126. The sequence goes on along the minus strand of NZ_AP014624.1, from coordinate 2,358,738 downwards.
ATCCCTTATTTCTGCCATTAGATTAGCCAATGCGGCCTCTGCTGTGTGGGTATCTTCAAACACCGCAGCAGTATTGATCTGGTCAGTGGGCGGATCAATTTCCACCATCTTTTCACAACCGGGCAGCAGAAACAACATTAGCATCCCCGCTACCAATATTGTATAGGTATTATATTTCATGATCTGATATTTAAAAGTTTAGTTGTATTCCAAAAGCAAAGGTTTTAAGTGGCGGAAGATATCCGGCCACGCTGAACTCAGGATCAAGCCCGAAGTATTGGGTCCATGTCCAGAGATTTTGTCCCTGCACATAGAGTGTTGCATTTTTAAAGAAAGGGTCCCGGCTGTCTATACGGTAATTAAGCTGTATATTTTTAAGTCTGATGAAAGAAGCATCCCCTATCGCTGCAGTACTGTTTCTCAGATTGGCTGTCAATCCGTTCACGGTGGCATTTCCACCCGCTGAATAAGGCATAATCATTCCTCCAGGATTATCTTTGGACCATACATTCAGAAAATCTACAGGCATATTATTCATAGTGCCCGGTACGGCCATTCCCCTGATATAGTTCCAGTTTCTCTGTTTCACGAAATACAAAAGGAACGAAAGGCTTAGATTTTTATAGGAGATCTGGTTCTGCCATCCTCCATAGTACTTCATCCCTATGTTTTCTGTGGCCTGCGCATCTGCCGGGGCTGTTATCTTCCCATCTCCATTAAAGTCTCTGAACCGGTACTGCCCTGTTACCGGATCAATTCCCTCATATTCAAAAACCCGTACCATTGAGGTAGGATATCCTACCTTATAGGTATTAGCATAGGTAGAACCTTCCAGTCCCGGGAATTTGATAAGCTTGTTTTCCGGGATACTCAGGTTAAATCCGGTTTCCCATCTTACAGGAGTTGACCTAAAAACATTGACATTAAGTGACAGCTCCCAACCCCTGTTTTCCACCGTAGCATCAAGGTTGGCCGTCACATTTGAGAAACCTGTTATAGAAGACAGTGGAATTCCTACCAGCTGATCCGTTGAACGGTTTCTGTAGAAAGCTGTGGTCAGCATGATCCTGTCCTTTAGAAAACCTAATTCCAGAGCCGTTTCCAGCTTCCTTGTCTTTTCCCAGCTATAAGCAGGATTATAAAGCCTTGACGGATAAAGCCCTGTTACCCCATCATAATTCGAGTCCCCTATCGTGTAGGTATTCAAAAACTGGTAATCCCCTATAAAATCACTTCCTGTGACCCCATAGCTTGCCCGTACCTTCCCTGAGCTCAGCCATTTCCATGAGCTAAACATCGGTTCTTTTGTAAATAACCAGGCAAGTCCTGCCGCTCCAAAATCCGCGACCCTATTTGAAGGCCCGAACCTGCTTGATGCATCACGCCGTCCGGTTATATTCAGTATATACCGATCTTTCCATTTATAATTGATTCTTGCATAGAGGGCTGCATATTTATAGGGATTCACTACCTGATTGGAGATGATCTTCGTTGAAGCAGCCCCAATATTTCCGATAAGGGCATTGCTTGCAAAACCTACCCCTGTCATGTAGGACAGTTGAGTAGTAGTCTGCTGAAAAGAAGTTCCTATCAGAATATCCAGCTCATGATGTCCCAGCTTCTTCGCCCATGAAAGCTGAGGTTCTATGATGTAGGAGAACATGGTATTGCTGCTCTTGGAAGCTGAGGAATTTGCAGAAGTCATTCCATAGGCAGGATTGTACATGGTACTGGGCTGTAAGGAAAGTTCCTCCAGGTTCTGGTAATTAACCCCGCCATTGGCTTTCAATACAAAGTCTTTCCAAAACCGGTATGATAGGTTCACATTGGAATTCCACTGCAATACTTTATTCGAATAGCTACTTTCCAACGCTGCTAATGGATTGGTAAAGGTATTGTTCTCCCAATTCAGGCTTCCATCAGCTGTATAAAGCACAGGAGCATTGGGACTCATGTTCAGTGCTTTTAACGTAAGATCTGTATTCATCACATTATTGGAAAGTGATGAAAACATATTGGAAGCCTCTATTCTGAATCTTTTATCCTCCGAGCTGTGGCTGAATGAGGAATTCAATATATTGGTCCTATAGTGAAAATCACCGGGAAATACTGTTGTCTGGTCATTATGGGAAAAGCTTACTAAAAAACTGCTGTTTTCTGTCCCTCCACTAAGGCTTGTCTGGGTCATGCTTCCTGTAGCTGTCTTCCCTATCAGTTCCTTCTGCCAATCGGTATACCTGCCCTGATTCCAAACTCCATTGACATCATATGCATTGGCAGGAAACACCGATATTCCATCATTCTTATAAGCTTCTCTGCGCATAGCAAGATACTGCTCGATATCCATCATTTTCATATGGCTTCCGACACTGCTTATGCTGTATGCAGTACTGATCATCCCGCCCAATCTCCCTTTCTTTCCTTTTTTAGTCGTCACCAGCACCACCCCATTAGCTCCCCTTGATCCATAAATAGCCGTTGCATCTGCATCTTTAAGGATTTCAATGCTTTCTATATCATTCGGACTGATGGCATTCAACGGACTGATATTCTTCAGTGGAATTACTCCCACTGAAAAAGCTGAGTTCAGCTGCCCTCCTACCGGAACTCCGTCAATTACATAGAGGGGCTGGTTACCATCCACTACACTATTGGACAGATTCCTTAAACTGTTTCTTCCCCGGATCTGGATATCGTATCCGCCTCCTGCTACTCCCGAGCTTTGGGTAATGCTTACCCCTGTCATCCTTCCCTGTACTGCTGACAGTACATTGGTGACAGGCTGATTTTCTATATCTTTTGCTGAAACTTTGGCAATACTACCGGTTCTTTCCTTATCTTTTACCTTGTAGTAGCCAGCGTTGAGAATAACTTCTTCGATTCCCTTTACTTTTTGTTCTAGGCTGATATTAACGACCTTCTGATTAGTGAGTGTGAATTTTTCTTCTGCATAATCAGGGTGTCTGAACAATAGGATGGTATTTTCTGCTGAAACCTGTAACGTATAGTTTCCGTTGTTGCCGGTCATGGTTACCTGATCACTGCCCTCTTGGGAGATGATAACTCCTGAAAGGGGTTTACCTGATGAGGTGACGGTACCGGAAATGGTACGTACTTGGGCTTTTGTACCAATGCTTACAGCGGTAAACATGAGCCCAAAGAAAATGCCTCCTATATGGTAATAGGAATTTTTCATAGATTTGTAAAGGTTTTTAATTTTCTAAAGATTAATTACTGAACTACGCTCTTTCCCGTTGGTCTGCAAACTCTGGGGGAAAGGGCTTTTTTTATTAGTTTCTGTTTCTTATTTTATTTTTTTGTTATCATTTTTCTGAATTCCTCTTTCCAAGAGGAGATAAGCTGCATCCAGCATCTTTGAAAGATGGATATAAGGTCTTACCAGATTGCTTTCAGGTCCATGTCTGTAAATCTGTTGTGAGAAATAGACAATTCCCGAAATAAAGTACTCAAACTCTTTAATGCTGTATTCCTTAAAGGCTCTTTTGAAAACCAAGAGTGGGTTTTCATATTCTTTATCAGACAGAGAACCTTTCATCATTGGAGAGCTGATGTATGACGCTGCATTTACCTTCCGTTTCTTTGTCTTTTTACTGATCATATAACCTTCACGGATGAATAGGTTCAATGATTGATGAAATTGTAAAATGACAGAAGGATCTTTCTTTAGCCAGTCTTTCCCGTTTACTGCATATTGCATGATGGAACTGAGCATCTGTTTAGCTGTTACCAGATCGTTGGTCTGAAAGAAAGTTTCAATACACTGTAGTTTTCTGTGGTTCTTTCTAGCTGATCCAACAGCTGTTTTTTTGTTTTTCAATGGTTGTTTTACTGTAAATAATAGTTTTTAAAGACCATGTAGGAGAAATCGTAATGCTCCTCCCTACAAGGTCAAATGTGAATATGAATGAATTTGTGTTCCCGTGAAAGCTTATAAAAGCCGCAATAGGTTGTACCCTCCTATTGTATCGTGTAATCTGATACTATTTTGAAAGCGGGCTTAGATTGTAATGTAGATATAAAGCGAACTGCATTGGAAAAAAAACGGCATGGGACTCTACATTATCCGATTCGGGGCACTGGTATACCTTACATGCAGATAAGAGAGCCCACGCCTAGGTCGTGAGCTTCCTGCTTATCGTCTCGCATGTTAAAAATTACCAGTTTTCGAATCGAGATTCTAAGCAATAGCTTCTAATATTTCGTTGAAGTATCGCAAAGTTACATTTTATGAAACTTATTCTACAAATATAATTAAAAAAAATCAAAACGAACTATAAGTCTTCATGAAAAACATTTTTAATTACAAAATTTACTGAATGTATAAATGGAACAGTGAAGAAATAAAAATTCAAATCGGGATAATTTTTAAATTATACCGATTAAGAAAAGGATTATCACAATTCCAACTTGGAAATGAGATTGACCTTTCCAAAGATTACATTGGTAGAATCGAAAGAGGAAAAACAAATTTATCGATTGAAATTATTATTAATATTTGTAATTTTCTTGAGCTTGATATAGTTCAGTTAGTTTCTAGGATGACTCAGAAACAAATTGAATCCGCTATAAATGAAATCAATCTTTTAGAAGTAAAATTTAAAAATCAAAATAAGAGAAAATCCTAACATAAGTTAGGATTTTTTATTTACTAATTTCTTAATAGTTACGGTCAGAATATTGGTGAAATAAATCTCATATAAAGAAATGTATAACATTTGCAAATTAAATGTTATGAAATACCAATAAGAATTCTGTTTCCACAAGAAAATAGATTATCATCTTTTAATAATTACTAACATATGTTTTAGAACTATTAAATTTATTTGCTAAAAATAATATAATGCCTTGTAAACAAAAATATTAATAAAAAAATATTTTTTATATTAGATTTAACTAATAACATATTTATGAAAATAATTACTATTAATGAAAAAGACGACTTTTTTCATTTTTTAAACTATAATATTGATGTAAATGATTATAAATACAAATATCTGAGTAATGTTTTACATTATGCGTTTGTTATTGGCCAGCTGCCAGTAACAGAAAATACAAGAATTTTGAGATTAGATACATATTGGGCTATTTATATTGAAACAGATGGAAAACTATTTATCTATGGCGACACATTAAAAGAATTTACACTTGAATTGCAAAGTATCATAAATTTTGAATCTTTTCAGGGTTTTGAAATAATGGGTGATTATAACCTAGTTTACAGCATTATACGAGGAAAGAACGTAACAAATTTTACAGTTATAAAAGATCGCATTTTTTACCAACTAAATAATAAAGGTTTATTAATTTTAAATAGTGAAACACCATTACTACCAAAATTAGAAGACCATGCAGAATTAACGGAAATGATGCTAGCCTATTACGTTGAAGAATATGAAGGAAAGAGAAATAAAGAGAAAGCTTTTATAAATGCTATGATTATTGAGCATATAAAAGAAAGCTCCATTTATATACTAAAGGAATCACAAACAATTGTAGCGTTTTGTACAATTTCTGATCCTGATATCGGAATAATTTTTGTGAGACCTGATTTCAGAAATAGAAATTTAGGCAAGTTATTATTGTCTCAATGTAGTAAAATTTTATTTGACAAAAATCAAAAAAGTCTTTTAATGACGGATCTAAATAATTATTCTTCTAATAAGATGTGCTTAGATATCGGATACGAAGAAATTTACAAGCATACAAATTTAGAATTAATTTAACCGCATATTTTGAGAAATTGGTCATTCATTATTACTCTTAATTCATACTCTTGGATTTTTTTTTAAAATTCCATTTTTAAAAGTCATTACTGTATGATATATTTTTATAAAATTAAAGAATTGATCATAATCTTTGATTAAATATTAGTAAGAATAATGAGTTTTAATTTTATTGTTACGGGAAGCCGTAATTAAATGTGTAAAAATATTGATACTTTTGAAAGTACCAGTACTTGTAATGGGTTCAAAATTTATTATAATTAAATGTCCAAAAAGGTAAGGAGTAATTTTGATCCTGATGGAAATGTTCTAAATTAATAATTTCACACACAAATATTTAATGTATATATCTAAAGTTTCACTCATTAACTACAGAAATTTCGCGAATGCTATTTTTCAATTTCACAAAGGTATTAATACCATTATTGGAGAAAATGGCTCTGGAAAAACAAATGTTTTTAGAGCCATAAGATTGCTTTTGGAAGACGCTTCAATGCAATTTGCTTACAAACTAAATGAAGGAGATTTTAATAGGCAGTTGGGTAAAAATAAATGGAAAGGACATTGGATAATCATTAGCATAGAATTTGACGAACTTAATAATGAAGAGGCTATACAATCTCTTTTCATTCACGGTGCCGGAATTGCGGAAGAAGATTATGTAAAAAAAGCTACTTACAATTTATTTTTTCGACCAAAAGCAGACGTTAGACAAAAATTATCTGAACTGAAAGAAGGAGATAAAGCTGGTTTACAAACAATCTTGAATGATATTACCATTCAAGATAATTATGAGACTTTCTTTACAGGAAAAAGTACAGCCGATTTTAACGACCTTGAAGTTTACAAGGAGCTTGTGGGTGATTTCGAAAATGTCATTTTTCCTGCATCGATTGATGCTTCTAAATTTGGCTCAAGAATTCCACATCAATTGTCAGTTGCCAAAGAAATATCCTTTACGTTTATTCAAGCTTTGCGAGATGTTGTAAGTGATTTTCATAATAATAGAACCAACCCTTTACTTACACTATTAAAAAATAAAAGTGGAGAAATTAAAGAAGTTGATTATAAGCCAATAAGTGATTTAGTTAATGATTTAAATGAAAATATTGAAGCACTTCCCGATGTACAAAACATAAGAGCAGATATTAAATTTACCATACAAGACGCGGTTGGATTAACTTACTCACCATCGTCTTTATCCATTAAATCCAGTGTCCCAGATGAAGCAGAAAAGCTTCTACAGTCGTTAAAACTTTTTATCGGCGAACCTGAAGAAGATTATGAAGGGGGAATACACGAATTAAGTTTGGGAGGTGCAAATCTTATATTTCTTACCCTAAAACTTTTAGAATTTAAGTATAGAAAATCTAAAGATACTTTTGCAAATTTCCTGATTATAGAGGAGCCAGAAGCCCATATTCATAATCACATTCAAAAGACACTTTTTGACAAGTTAAATTATGTCGACACGCAAATTATTTATTCGACACATTCAACACAAATTTCAGAAGTCAGTAACGTTGAGAACATAAATATTCTTGCCAAGAAACTCAATTATGCTGAAGTTTATCAACCTTCAACAGGTTTATTACCTGAAAACATTAACCAAATACAACGCTATCTAGATGCGGTTAGGACTAATTTACTTTTTGCCAAAGGTGTAATTTTGGTTGAAGGAGATGCGGAAGAAATTTTGATACCGATTATGGTAAAAAAAGTCCTCGGTGTAGGACTTGATGAATTAGGAATAAGTCTAATAAATATTCGAAGCACCGGTTTTGAAAATGTGGCTCAACTTTTCCATAGTGATAGAATTAAGAGAAAATGCGCGATACTTACTGATTTAGATGACGCTATTTGTGATACAACGGAAGTTGAAGGCGATACAGATGAAATTATAAAATATAAGAAGAAAGTTGCCGGATCGCAAAAAAAAGGTTTGGAAAGAAAAGCGAAACTTGATTTGCTTGAAACAGGTAACATATGGGTTATGGCGTTTTACGCCAAACATACTTTTGAGGTTGATTTTGTAACTGAAGGAAATAACTGGGAAGTTCAAAGAATAATAAAACAAGTGTATGTAGATAAGGCTACTCGCGACCAAGCAAAGCTGGATTTGGAAAATACTAACGTAGCTGTATCTGGTAAACGAGTACTTACAATGGCAAAGCAAGAAGGCAAAGGTTGGTTTGCAATAATGCTTGGCAAACATATTTTCTTTAAAACTATTATTCCTGAGTATATTTTGGATGCAATCTTTTTCGCTAAAGACAGGTATTCTTCACATATAATTGCAGACATTATTGAGTTTAGAATAAACGAAAATTTTAAGGATAAAAATACCTTAGATTTTGCTTCTTGCCGTGCTCAATTATTAAAATATCGTAATGCAGAAATACCTTTAGAAGATTTAGTAATCGACTTGGATTTGGTAATTCCCAATGATCAAATATTAACCATCATTGAAAAATTGAAATAATTATGTTTATTTGGGAAAAAGGTAGCATCAACGATGAACAGCAAAATGCAATTTTAGAAGATAAAAGTGTGCTTCTTATAGCCTGTCCAGGAAGTGGAAAAACCCGTACTTTAACTTTTAAAATTGCATATGAACTTAGCAGATTAAAAACAGACAAAGAGTTTGTAATTGCAATAACCTATACAAACAACGCTGCGGAAGAAATTAAAGACCGTGTAGAGCTGTTAGGAGTTGATACTACTCAATTATGGATTGGTACTATCCACTCATTTTGCATGGAGTGGATTTTAAAGCCTTACCATTTGTACTCTGATAGACTAAAAAATGGTTTTAAGGTTTGTAATTCATTTGATACTGAAAAGCTGTTGACTGAGATATGTAACAAATACAGTAATCCAAAAGTTACTTTTTATGACTTTCAGTATTATGCCACTATAAATGGAACATATAAATTTACCTCAAAAAATAGTAATCAGAATAATCATATTAAGGCTATACTTAAAGAGTATTTTTTAATATTAGAAAAAAACAATCAACTTGATTTTGAGCAAATTCTTTTTTATGCTTATGATTTAATGAAGTCAAAACCGGTAATCAGTTCTATTCTTTGCAAATTATTTCCATTTATATTAATCGACGAATATCAGGATACTAAAGAAATACAATATCACATTATTTCAAAGATATTATGTGCCAATAAGGGCTGTTCAAAAACTCTAATTGTTGGTGACCCAAATCAATCTATTTATAATTCTTTAGGTGGTTATCCAATGGCAAAAAAAGAATTAGAAAAACTGTTAGGATTTGAATTGCAGCAATTGAGCTTAGATAAAAATTACAGATCATCGGAAGCTATAATTAATTATTTTGACTATTATAAAACCTTTACAACACCAATTATATCTTTCGGAAATAATAAAGATTACAATAGTTTAATCACTTATAATTTTTCGGTTTCTGTAGGTAATTTGATTGAAGAAATTGCGAAACTAATTTTGTTTAATGTGCAAGAAGTTGGCATTAGTCCTAATGAAATTTGCATTGTAGCACCACAATGGGTACATATTGCAAGCATAACTAGAAAGTTGATGATTAGGCTTCCTGATTACAATTTCGATGGTCCTGGAATGGCACCCTTTTCTCGTGATATTGAAAATTTTTGGTTCAAAATTGCAAGAATAGTTCTAACAGAGCCATCTCCTTTTATGTATGTTCGAAGGCTCCGATGGAGTAAAGAAGTATTATATGAGTTTGAAGCCGTAGGGATTGACATAACAAAAATCTCAAATAAAGAATTTTTAAAAATTTGTAATTCTATAGAAATTGATGAAAATGATGGTTTGACATATTTACGGTTTTTCTTTAACCAAATTTGTAACAAATTAAAAATTGACATTAGTAATTTTCCATTACTGAAAGAGCACCATACTTCATTTTTTGCTAGTTCTGAAAGTCGTATACAAAGGCTTATTGATGAAGGAAATCCTTTTATTGGAGATATTGAAAATTTCAGAAAAGTATTTAGGCAAAAAGATGGCATAACAGTTTCAACTATTCATGGCGTGAAAGGGGAAGAATATGACACTGTAATTGGTTTCGCATTGCTTGATGATTACATACCTCATTTTAACGACACAAATGGTTACGAAAATTCAAAAAAACTACTTTATGTTTTAGCTTCCAGAGCGAGAAAAAATTTGCACCTGATTTCAGAAACATCAAGAGGTATAAACTATTATAATCCGGACGGAAAAAGTCCTACTCCACATTTATTAGAATATGATTATGAATATTCAATTCTTAACATAAACTGATAAAATCATTAGTAAATTAATATTAATGTATCCAATCATCTTGAATATACACTAAATATTACTTTTAAAGCCGTACAATATGTGGAATAGTTGTTATACACTTCACTCATTACTCAAATAATCTGATGAAAAAAAATAATCCTATTGACATTTTAGTAGAAAATTTAGCAAAGCAATTTTCTCAAATAAATAATTTCTCATTAACACAAGATGACCCTCTTGGTAAAAAGATGTTTAATTTTGTTGTTAAACATATTTCAGAAATAAACTCATTTAAGAACTTATTTATTCAATATTATTTACCAGCTTCACTAAGAGCATCGCAGGACTTCCAAAGGAACTTAAAATCCTCAAAATATAAACATTTAATAACTATAACCAATCAGGAACTTAAAGAAAATTATTATGAAACGATAAGATTAGGATATGTGGGCGCTTACCATAAATATGAAAGTTATCTAAAGGATCTTTTACGAGTTTTAAATGAGTTTTTTAAAGAGATTGATTTTGAAAACAATTTTTTAGACTTAAATTCATATTTAAAAAAATTAATAGATAAAGACCTATTCAAAACAATTAACTCATTTAAAATTTCTGAGAAAATAAATTGGATTTCAAATTGTGTTAAACATTATGATGGCTTTCCCGTAAAGGAACCAATTCCAGGTTATTTGCAAGATTTCGATAATTCAAAGAAAATCGAAATTGAATCTTCTGAGTTTAAAGCAGACCTTGATAATTTGGCAGAACAATGTCAGTTCATTTTAAACATTCTATTTATGGTTGGTTTTCATCAATTTTTTAGTCAAGAATTTGTGTTGATAAAAGATCAATTGAAAGAAGAAAATCAACAACCTGAAAAAATAAAAAAAATTGCGGATGATCTTTTATATGTGATTTCTGGCTTTTTTGGATATAAAAATTGAGATAGGAAAGGAACAATTATCCTTTTTGTAAAATTCCGTAGCTATAAAATTTATTTTTAATTAAATCATAAAAAATAAAAAACTATTGGATCAATTAATAAGACAACTAATTACCGAGATTATTCTTGAGAATTCTAAAGTAATCAGTATCGCTGTAAAAAGTAGAAATAAATTTGAAGGCTGGCTTAAGTTTGAATTAGCAAGCAAATTAGAAGAACAAGGATTCACGGATGTCTTTGTTGAAACTTCATATGAAATGCGGAAAGATAGATATGATTTATCATTTTCCAAAGAAAATGATTTCTACTGTGTAGAACTAAAAACACCAAATACAAGTTGGGATATTGCTGGGGTGAAAAGTTGCAAAAAACCTACAACAAAGAATTTTGACTCTATTATTTTAGATACAAAAAAACTTAATTCGAATTTTGGACTTGTAGCATTTATTTTATTTCCTATCCCTAAAGATTGCGATAAGTGGCATTCTTATTTTTACCGAATAAAACAGAGTTGTGATTTACAAATTGATATTGAAAAAAATTGTAATAGAGTTAATATTAACTTTGACAAAACCGATATTAGTTGTGATTTAATTGTATGTAGTTATTTTTCAAAAATTTATAACAATTTATTTTAAATTAGTAAGAGATTTGTGAGCATAAATTTTTAATTTATCTATTCAACTTTATATCTTTTCCTTAGTTTTTCTCTCATTTTATGTCTCTTCAAAAAAATATCTTCATCTACTGTAGTAGATTTCAATACTAATAAATCTATAGAAAAAGCTAAAAATGTTAAAAGCATTGGAATATTATGATATATATATTCCCACATATCATCAATATTTTCGCGAGTACTAAATATAAAATTTAAGTTTTGCTTTTCTGTTGCTGACACTGGATTTCTATCTGTATATAAGTGAATTGCATTATTCGTTATATTAAATAAGCTATCTCCAAACTCTTTATCAAAAATGTACTGATACAAGTCTTCATTATTAAATAAATCCTTAAGCAAATTGTTTGTCTTTGTTATCAAATCTTTTTTTTCATTAGGTGTAGTTTTTATTGGATCAAAGCCTTCAAGGTTGTTGAATTTATCAATAAAATCTGATTCATTTAAAATTCTCATAACAAGAATTAAAATTTCCAAAAAAGGTTTTCTAAGCAATGTAAAACATACTGTCATTCGCATCTTTAATGAGCATAAAAGACTTTCTTGTATAAAGTAACACGTTTCCATTATTAATGAAAGTATTAAGTGTGTTCTTACTACCTTTGTCAATTCATTATTAAATCCTAATTCTGACAGTCTATCAAAGAGATGTTTATCTGAAACGTCTATTTTGTTAATTACATCTTTGGAAAATTCAAATGTCTGTATTTTTAATTCAATAAATCTTTCATCCAAGATAAGTTCTTCGATTTGATTTATAACAAACTCACAATAGTTATGCTTTTTCCAATACTTTTTGGGTAAATAGTAATAATCAACTCTTTTTGTCATACTCTTATATTTTTATAAATGTAAATAACTCTAAGATAAAATAAGTAACTTAGAGTTATTTGCAATTTACATAACTCTATGAAAAAATTTACTAGCCCTGATGGTGTTTTCGAGATAGATATTCCAATAGAATGGGATTATAGAAATGAAATAATGGGTTTAGAAAATTCTCCACCATTCAGTTTTGAACCATTTAGAAACTCAATTGGGTGTTTTCAACTAAGTCATTATAAAAAGGAAAAAAATAAATATCAAAGGTTCAAAAATAAACATGAATATTTTGAAAATAATCTAAAATTCGAAAAAAGACAAATAGATGAGAATGATGGGTTTATAATTATAATATGGGCTACAACAGTAAAAGATTTTTTTTTCATGGCAAAATATGTCTACCAGAAGATCAAGGTGATTAATAATAAATTAGAAAAAGAAATTGAGAAGGTCGAGAACTCCCTGAAATCATTAATCTGTATAGAACCAAACAGTCGCACATTAGCAACTCATCTTTATCGTTACGAAAAGTTTGTAGCATCATTAGGAGCTACTTTTGATTTAAAAGCTAAAGCGATTGAAAATGAGTCAGCAATAGAGCTACTTATTATAAATGCTAATCAGATAGATGCCTATCTTAGATTATCAATTGTTTTAAAATATCAAATTTTAGATAATACCAAACTGTTCAGAATAAAATATATTTTTCAAGATCAAGACGATAAACCAATAAATGAAAAAAATATTTATCGAGAAGCTCAAGAGATGAAAATAATAGATATCAATCTTTACAATAAATTATTTGATCTTTACAATGAAAGAAATAAAATTGTACATAGATATATTATTACAGATATCAAAACTTTTACATTATATAAAATAGCATTTGAATACGAAAAAATGACGGAAAAAATGAGATTAATACTTAGAAAAATAGAAACAGAACAGTTTACTAAAAAAGTAGGATATCATAGCATCAAAAATCCTCATCGTAATAAAGAAGAAAGTCATGTTAGGTTGCTAAAATCGATGATAAATGAAAAACATTTTTTAGATCAATTTCACAGAGATTTAGAATAGATTGATTCAAGACAATCGAATTTTGAATTAATATTATAATTATCTATATTTGTCATAATAAACAATTTAACAGGACATTTTAAAGATGCTAACTTTAAATATTGTCCATAATGGAAAATTGTTTTTTTTGCTCCGGATGGAGACCTGTTTTTGTAAGAGCTTATACTAGAATACGTTTTGGACGTCTAGAATATGTAATTCAACATTGCAGATCGAGACCTGGACAACACAGATTTAAGCAAGGTTTTTAACCTTGCTTATTTTTTATACTCTCTTTCTTATCTTTTAATTTTGGGAATATATTTTTAATTATTACTTCTTATATTTATAAGTAATTAATAATCTATGCAAAAATCTACTTCAAATAACTTGAGAACAGAAGCAATCTACATAGATAGTAAAGACAGAACTGATGAGATAGAATCTTATTCTTTTGAAGGCAGTATATGTGTAGTAATATATAAAAGAAGCGATAAAACCTATTCTTATTCTCAACACAGGATTAAGATCGTTAAATCTGCCATTCAGAGTGAGAGAGCAGGAAATATTTTTTCTTATCTAAAGGCAATTGCAGAAAGTATTGGTTTAAAGGTAGAGGAAGGCAATAATATTCTTGCTAATAGCTATGGGAGTATCCGTTTTATTCCTGAGACTTCTATTCTTTACAATTATCTTAATGGGAAAGAAACCGAAAAGAATTACCACGCCTCTCCTATTGAAATCTTTCCTTTTGGATTTAATCTGAGCCAAAGAACAGGAGTCGATAATGCATTTTCAAATCCGCTAAGTGTTATAGAAGGTCCTCCCGGAACAGGTAAAACACAGACTATTCTTAATATCATTGCCAATGCAGTGATGAATAATCAGAGTGTGGCTGTTGTTTCAAGCAATAATTCGGCGACAAAAAATGTATTTGAGAAACTGGAAAGCAGTGGGGTTTCTTTTATAGCTGCATTGCTAGGGAGCAGCCAGAATAAAAAAGAATTTATCAATGCTCAGACTGAAATCCCGGATCTAACAGGTTTTAGATTAGAGGAAGAACAGGAACAATCCCTTATTCAGTCTACTCCCCTTCTTTTTGCTGAGCTTGCTGAAAAGTTGGAACTAAAAAATGAACTGGCTTTACTCAAACTGGAAATCGATAAGATCAAAACAGAGCATCAGCATTTTACGGATGATGTCGCTTTGGCAACAGAAATCCGTTTTAAAAAGAATGTCAGTTCAGATCAGCTGCTTTCTTTATGGGTTACCTTGGAAGACTATGAGAAAACAGGCAAGAAATTTTACTGGTGGCGTAAACTGATATTTCCTTTTCTGTATGGGGTAAGAGATAAGATTTTTTATACCTTATCGTATGAAGAAATGATCAGAATTGTTCAGTCAAAATACTATGGGGTAAAAATTTCAGAGCTTGACTTAAGAAAGTACGAGCTGCAAAATACGTTACAGCATTTTTCCTTCCATGATAAAATGAAAGAATATACAGAAGGATCAATGCAGCTGTTTAAAAACAAACTCTACCAAAAATATAAAGGAGAAAAACGTTCAGAATATACCGAATGGGATCTCCGTTTTAAATCAGAAGAATTTATTATAGATTATCCTGTCATTATGAGTACGACGTACTCATTAAGAAGAAGTCTTACTGAAAATGTAGTCTATGATTATGTGATTGTTGATGAATCTTCACAGGTGGATCTTGCAACGGGTGTACTCGCATTATCCTGCGCAAAACAGGCCGTCATTGTAGGAGATTTAAAACAGCTTCCCAATGTCGTGGATTTTGAAACAGCAGAAAATACCGATCAGATCTTTAAGAACTATGATATCCCGGAACCTTATCGCTATTCCAATCATAGCTTACTTTCTTCCATTACGGAAGTATTTCCGAAAGTGCCTAAAACACTTTTAAAAGAACATTATCGCTGCCATCCTAAAATTATTGATTTTTGTAACCGTAAGTTTTATAATGATCAGTTGATTATTATCTCAGAAGGACAGACGGAAAGAGAACCTTTATTAGTCTATAAAACAACTGAAGGCAATCATGCCCGGCAAAGAGAGAATCAGCGGCAGATTGATGTGATTATTAAGGAAATCATTCCACAACAAAAGCTGGAAGGTGTGAATCTGGGAATTGTAACGCCTTACCGCAATCAGACCATTGCACTGCAAAGAACATTTCAGGGAACAGATATCAAAGCCGATACGGTGGATAAATTTCAGGGAAGAGAAAATGATGTGATCATTCTTTCCACGGTAGATAATGAAATCTCTGAATTCACAGATAATGCGAACCGTCTAAATGTAGCCATTTCCAGAGCCAAAGATCAGCTGATTCTATTGGTAAACGGAAATGAAAGTGACAATGACACGAATATCTCAGATCTAATCCGCTATATTGATTACAATAACTTCCAAGTAATAAACAGTGAGGTACATTCTATCTTTGATTATCTGTACAAAGGATATGAAGAAAAAAGAAGGGCTCTTTTATCGGATCACAAAAAGAAATCTGTTTTTGACAGTGAGAATCTCATGTATCAATTAATTACAGAGGTTTTATCAAATGATCAATTTTCAAAATATGGCGTTATTATCCATCATCCATTAAGAAATCTATTGTTAGATTTCTCCAGATTAAGTCTAGAAGAAGAACGTTACGCAAAACATCACGCTACGCATCTTGATTTTCTGATCTATAATAAGCTAGGGAAAAATCCTGTGTTAGCTATTGAAGTTGACGGCTATGAATACCATAAAACAGAAAGCCGACAAGCCGCAAGAGATCGTATGAAGAATGAAATCTTGGAGAAGTATAAAATTCCTTTGGTAAGGTTTTCGACGACGGGAAGTGGGGAGAAAGAGAAGCTGATAAGCGTACTAAAAACATTAATAGGCTAATAGTAAACCCTTACAAAAGTTGCAAACGGTTTCTTATTAAGATAAAATTATATAATGCTTAATAGATAAGTGTTTAATAAAAACCATCTCTGTATAACTGATTATAGACCAGCGATATTACTTCTTGAGACCAATACAGCATTTCTTATACTTTTTTCCAAAGCCGCAAGGACATTGGTCATTTCTACCGATTTTTTTATGACGGCTCAAATTATTGTTAATTGGAAAATCCCTAACAGTTAATGTTTCCCGAACCATTTTTTTAGTTTCTAAGAAATTAATGTTTTTATTTGCATCCGAATAATATAAAATATCGTCTTCGAACCAATCCTTTGCGTTAAGCAGAATGAAATCCTCAGAATTGGTTTGAGTAAATTTAGGAGCGTCAATAGCAATCCCTATTATTTTTTCATATTTAGGAAATTTGTTTTTTGTCACACCACAGGCAATCTCAAGCAGCGCTTGTCTTTTAGGTCTATATTCATTATCGTAATCCTTATTTCTGGGATCGTGTAATTGTAAAAAGACATAAACTGTATTTTTATAAAAGGATGGCATAATAGATAAATTACGCATAAGCGTTGTCCCATCTCCAGGAAATCCCTCTATAGCTCGTATCATAAGATCAGACAAGGTTCTTCTAAAAAATCTAGGTTCTTTGGCCATTTCACAAATAGCGCTTTCACCTTTAAAGATGTTACTATTTCCTTTAAGAGTTTGATCTAAGGCATTTTGTGTAGTATATTGAAGTAAATTATCCCACATTTCAGATGTTTTATTTGCTTCTTTTCTCCTTTTGTACAAAGCTGAATTTTCAAAGGAGTTCCACCCACCTTCGGAAATCATAATGCTGGTTGCTTTTTCATCTATTACTCCAACAAAATGCTTTTGCTTTACCGCATCAAAGTTTTGAAAGTAATTAGCTAATAGATCTTCTTCTCCGCAATAAGTAATACTTTCATAGTGCTTTAAAGCCTTCTCTTTCTCTGAAAGATATTCAGAAAAATCGTATACAGTATCTAATTCTTTAAGAATGATTTCTAAATTAAAGGTATCAAAAATATGAATAGGTTTATTACTATCTAGCTCCACGAGAAAAGGAATATCAAGCCCTAATTTTTCCCTTTTACTGTAAGTTACAGCAAGACTTCCGTTAATATTTTCGGGTGAATGCCGCAAACAAGCTTCCGCTGCTCCATGAGCAATAATAATACTATATATAGTTAAATTTTCATGAGGTATGAGTATCGGAAAAGGTGTTGTTTTTTTACTGTCCAAATATATTTTATCGGGATTTTCAAGTACATATCTTCTTGCTCCTTCCGCTGTTCTTATTTGGTTCTCAATTACATTTTTGTGCCAGCGTTTCCATTGCACATCAATATCACCCTCCAAATTATCAAATTTCCTACTTTCACGATCAAAAAATAAAAAAATCTTATTGTCAAAGACAGCCATTAAATCACACAATTCCTTTGTATCTTCTTTGTAAGGATTTGGATAAGACCATAGTTTTAAGAAAGTAGCATCACATAGTTTTGCTAATATTCTTTCTGTTTCAGTATAACCTGTAGATTTTTCAATTGCCATTAGTTTTAATCTTTAAGAGATAATGTAAGGTAGCAAATATTTAGTGAATTTCCCATAGGTTTATTTTTTTTTATTTGTTAATCGAGGCTTTAAACGTTCCTAACGTAAAATTTTTGAGACTACGGAAAACCGTAATTAGTTCCTTTAAAGTTCATTTAGATTTGCATATATAAAATTAACTACAATGAAAAAATCATTACTTTATCTTGTATTACTTCTCTCCGTTATTTCATGTACCAACTATTACACAGTGCACCAAGAGGAAAATAAAGCTGCCATCAAAACTGTTTTGACGAGCTCTTTGCTCATTTGGGTCTCTTAATGATTGTTTGTCAGAATCTTTTGCCCCAAAAGTATTACCAATATCACTCCATCTATCACCGATTAATATTACTGACATTTAAGTTATTCAGAAGCTCTCAGCTTGTCAATGAAATAGGATGGCGTTACACCATGCTCATTCTTAAAAGCGACTACAAAAACCTTGTAAGTAGCGAATCCGCTTGCTTCAACAAGGTAGCTTATCTTGTATTCTCTGTATATGGGTTCGTTGTAGAGCTTATCAACAATAAAATTGATTCGTAAACCATTGATGTAATTTGAAAAGTTTTTACCCCTTTCAAGCTTAATAATTTCGGAAAGGTATTTAGTATTTGTATTGAGGTGGTTGGCAAGCCACGAAAGGCTCACCTCATTTTTCAGATACTTTTCAGAGGCTTCAAACTTTTCAAGTTTCTCAAGCAGTAATTTTGCGGTATCTTCAGGTATAATTGCAGGGTTTTTATTTCCATCGTACTTTGTAGTTTGTATGGGTTGTACCGGTGAGTTTTCTTTTCCGCTGTTTATTTTATAGATTATCTCTTCATATTTCTTCTGGAGATTCCGTTTTTTTCTTCTCCAGAGCAAAATCATGATGATGATAAAGACGAGTATTAAACTTAGAATAATGGTTAGTAATTTATTTGATTTTTCTTTTTGTACATTAACCCCATCTGTAACCATACTTTTCATTACAACATTTGCATTATTCTTTGTGGCAACATGTAAACTGTCTTTAAGATAGGAGTACTTGTCGAGATAGAATTTGGCCTTCTGACTATCACCAATACCGGCATAGGAATCTGCAAGGAATTCATAAGATTCTACTCTATCGCCTGGGCTATGAACTTGCTTTTCCAATTCAAGTGCACGCTGCGAATAGGCAATGGATGTCTTATAGTCCAGTTTTTCTGAATAAAGCCAGCTTACCTGGTTCAGCATCCTTATTTTACTCTCAGGTGCTATATTGTATTTCTTATTTTCGATTATTTTCAAGCCATCCAAAAGATATTTTTCTGCTTCTTTTATATTCTCCTTGGTATCTTCCTTACCAAGATAAAATACCCCAATTGCCATGTTAGTAAAAGCAATCTGGTCATATTTCAGGTTATCTGGTACGATACTGCCATCTCTCACCTGTTTTGCCGCAGCGAGGCTCTTTTTACGAAAGTATAATATTGAATCGGCAAATTTACTATCAAACTGTTTATTCTCATAATAGACAGTCATATTTTCATAGCATATGGACAGGTAGTATAACCTAGTGTCCCTATTTTCAATTGTTTGTATATATTTAATAGCTGTTCTAAAATCTTTAATACTTTCATCATCTAAGCCAAGCTCCCCCAAAGCGAGTGCACTACGACGATATATACTGGAAATGGTACCATAAGTATCTACTTTACCTTGGGCAACTTTCTTGAGTTGTTTTCCTAATGTAATGATATCTTGATTTCTCCCCTGAAATGCATATAACATCATGATAAGCGAACCACTTTGAAAAGTTCCCCTATCATAGTTGAGGTCTTCCGACACTTTTTTTAATTGCAGCAGGCGCATCTCTTGTTGTTTTGGATCGCCTTTGCGTTCATTAATATTTTGGCTAATTTCATTGAGCTCCCTAGTGATAGTTTTTGTCTGCAACTTGGTATCAAATTGTTTATTCTGAGCAAGAGTGAAGAAGAATGGGAAAAAACTGAGTAAAAAAATAAAATAATTCTTCATTGGATAATGTTTCATTATTATGAGTAAATGGTGTATTAGTGTGTTTAATGCTTAGTTACAAAGTTAGCAGAAAAATCTAACCCAATAGATTATTACAGAGAAAATAACATTAACACCCAATGATATCTTCATATAAAAAGAAAACAGGAGCTGGGCCTGCAGAAGAAAGGCAAAAGGAACACCTATATCTCGCTCCTGACGGAAACAACGTAAAGCACTTTAAAATTCTATTTATATATTCTTGATATCCACATTGACAACGAACATAGCTTGGAAGATGTTGTATATTGAGAAAAGGGTACTATAAAAGCTATGGAGAGTCCATTTCCAGATATCACCGGAAATGGACACTTTACTTCTCATTGACCTATAATCCAGACTATAATTGTATTAGTTAGATGTCCTTTCTAAATCCAAATGAAGTACTGAAATCACCTTTTAAAATTAGATAAGCATCAAACTTTTTACCGTTTTTGCTTTTCATATTCTTGATAAGTGATGTTTTTTTTTGAGTTAATAACAAATTAAGATCTTTAATACTGAGTTGTATTCCACATATAGTTCTGAAGAGAATCCAACCGCATTGTTCATCTGGGCATTTTACGATTTTGTCTTTGATGATAAGATTGTGCTGTTGACATTTGGGACATTTGAGTTGTGGGATTTTTTCTTGAGGAATATTGAGTGATAAAAGTTCGTTAGTGATTTCAGTTGTGTAAGCTTGGATGTCGTTTATGAATTGAGTTTTATTGAGTTCACCTTTTTCAATTCTATCCAGTGCTATTTCCCATTCTGCAGTCATTTGGACATTGGCTATTTTTTTGTCTTTGACAAGGTTGTAAACCTGTAAACCTTTATCGGTGGGATGCAGGGTTTTGCTCTTTCTGATGATATAGTTTCTGCTGAGCAGCGTTTCAATAATGGAAGCTCTGGTAGCTGGGGTTCCGATACCGATATTGGATAGCGCTTTCTGTTCATCTTTGTTCTCCATAGATCTGCCAGCATTTTCCATCGCTGATAAGAGGTCAGCTTCTGTATAAAGTTTAGGAGGTTGCGTTACTTTTTCTAATAATTCTGCTTTTGATATTTTCAGCTCATCTCCGATTTTGAATTCCGGAAGCTCAGTAAGGGCTTCGTTAGCGTTATTTGAATTTTCATTGTCAGAAAGAATCCCTTTGATGGCTCGCCAGCCTTGATTGAGTATTGTTGAGCCCTTGATCTGGAATTCGTAATGATGGACTTTTATCTGGATTTGGGTGACTTGTTTTACACAGGTGTGGGATAGGGATTCTAATAAGCGGTAAGCAATCGTATCATAAATAGCTTTTTCCGTAGCGCTAAGTGCAGAAGGTGTTTTGGTTGTTATGAGTAATCCGTGATGGTCGGTAACTTTTAAATCATTGACTATTCTCTTGTTGAAGTTTCCGAATTTTAAAGTAGATATGGCTGGTTTGAAATGATCGGTTGCATTGAGGATTCTGACCAGCTCAGGAATTACAGGCCATACATCCTCAGGAATATACTTGCTGCCGGTTCTGGGGTAAGTAATGAACTGTTTCTCATAGAGGCTTTGGGCTGTTTGTAAAACCTCATCAGCAGAAAGCCCCAGTTTTCTGTTGGCTTCTTTCTGTAATTCTGTGAGGTCGAAAAGTAATGGAGATTGCTCCTGTACTGTTTTAACAGATACATCATCTATAATAGCTCTTCCCTCCCGCTCTATAATCTTTTGGATTTGTTCTGCCTGCTTTTTTTCTTCCCATTGTAATAGCGAAAAACTGGTGAAGTCTGTATATTCTTTTCTGTGGCTCAGCTGGATTTGAAAGTATTTTTGCTTGGTGAAGTTTTGATGCTGAAAAAACCGTTGACAGATTAAAGCCAGGGTTGGCGTCTGCACTCTGCCTAATGAATAAACATCTTGGTTTCCTGCGATGGTTAATGCCTGAGTGGCATTGATTCCTACCAGCCAGTCCGCTTCACTTCTGGCTTTAGCAGCTTGATACAAACCGTCAAAGGCATCGCCAGGCTGAAGGTTTTTAAAACCGTCCTGTATTGCCTTTTCGGTAAGGGAGCTTATCCAGAGTCTTTCAAGAGGTTTGTTGCATTGTAGGTAGTGATAGATATAGCGGAAAATTAACTCTCCTTCCCTTCCTGCATCAGTAGCCACAATAATACTGCTGCATTGATTGATGACTTGTTGTATGGTGTTGAGCTGTTTTAAAGCGGAAGGATCAGGCTCATAGCCTTTTGCTTTCTTTAGTTTTTTGGGAGTTAGAATAAAAGGGTTGGGAAAGATAGGCAAAGAGGTTTTGTTAAAGCCTCTTATACCATAATCTTCCGGCATTCCTAGCGATATCAAATGTCCCAATGCCCAGGTGACACAATAGCCGTTACCGGATAGATAACCATCTTTTTTTTCATGGGCTCCTAATAACTGGGCTATTTCCCTTGCAACGCTGGGTTTTTCTGCGATGATTGCTTTCATATGATGGATTTAGATGTTTATTATAGTTTTCGTCCTCTTGGTTTTCTAACCTTTTTTTGCTGGTCTTCCTGCTGTGTTGATTCTAAAGGCTCCTTCACATTTTTAGTAGCTTCATTGGTTTTACTATGGGTGTTAACCGCAGTTTGGGTTTTATGATCTTCTGTAGGCTTTGCCTGCTCTTTAAGTTTATTAGGATGGGTAAAGGAGAAGTCAGTTTTGGAAGTCTCTTTGTTGAAGGTAATATAGCCCTGATAGGCTTTACCTTTAGCATCGGTAAGGCCGTCAATGTAAATGGTTTGCCCGGCTTTGAATTTTTCATACTGTGAATCATCCAGTTCTTTTCCTCTGAATACTTTGGGTGCTTCTTTATCCGTAGGTTGAGTTTGTTGTTGGTTATGATGATGTTGTTGACTTTGTTGTGGTGTGTGGTTATTGTTGAATATAAACTCTACATACCGCTTATCTGCATTGAATTGTACGATGGCATCGAAAGGTTCTCCTTTTTTAGAGGTCATGCCTTCAAGATACAATGGTCCACCTTCCAGTAAAGTTTGTTTCTGATGTTCATCAAGCCTAATTCCTTTGATTTCATCAGGGATTTTCATGTACTCCGCTCTATAAGCTACGAGTTCATTGGTGAGTCGGTCACGGCTTATAACCGATGGAATAATTTCATCCGTCTTAGGATTGACCAGATCTACTACCCTGCCCATATTCCCGGTTTCCTTAAGATTTTTTTTATCTTCATCCGTGAACTGGTGACCTAAAAATTTATTATTAAGACTGGGCTCTTTTCGGATTCCGTGCAGATGAACGGCAACCTGTCCTGTATCTCCTGTCTGAAGAGATAATCGAACATCCATTTTGCTTACTGCCGTTCCCAGATTAATGGTGATGGGAATTAGTGTATTGGTTTTAAATCCCCTAAGTAATGCATCCATCGCATTCATTTTTTCAAGCTTTTCCTGGTTAAGTCCGAATTTTTCCATCGTTTTCCAGTCGATTTGTTCAGGCTGAAAACGATATTCCTGATTGTCTGTGTTGTTGTCCATTGTATTTTGATTTTTTGGATTGTTGTTATGTTGAGGTAAGATTTCGTAGTCTTTCAGCTTTTCTTTTTCTTCAGGTGATGCCTGATCAACATACTTCTGAAGATCCTTAGCCGTATTAACAGCATCGTATTCCGAAACTTTAAAAAAGTTGAAATGCGTGGGATTTTTGAGCTGCCGGTAAAAATTGGAAAAGAAGTTGGAGAAAATATCGCCATGTTTATCAACGCTGATCAGCTGCTCATTATCCTTTTTTTCTTGTGGAGGAACTTTTTGAAGATTTCCATCTTGATCAATTCCTTTGACCATTTCAACCTGGTTAGTATGAATGTTCAGTACAAGGAGTGTGTCTGTTGAGGGTTTGAGTTCATCGGACTCCTGAGAGTTTATTATTTCTTCTTCCATTTTGTTTTATTTAATGGAACGAAGGTATAGGTTCAATAAGAGACTCGTAAGAATTGGAATGATGATGAATGATTTGGCTGTTAATGTCTTATCATCGTTAAGAGTTTAAGCACTCTCTGATCAATTGATGAACATCAGAAAGCTTATAGTACAGCTTTCCGCTGATGGTATAATACGGCAGCTTTTTATCCGTCCGGTAGCGCTGTAATGATCGCGAACTTATTTTTAACAGCTGTAAAACATCCTGGTTATCCAGAAGCTGTTCTCCATCTATTTCTATAAATCTGGATTGGTTTTTGAGCATTTGCTCTTTCAGGAGGTCAAATCTTTCCATGATTCTCTCCATCCAGGCTATAAATTCTGTTCTTTCGATATTCATAAGTAGTGATTTTTTAGTGTTAAAATGTTGTGAATAGCTGATCAACTTATATTGGGTAAAGTTGAATAGTTCATTTTATATAAAATCACTACTTATTCGTAGTACCGAAAAGATTTATTTTATTATCTGTAAATATTTTCTCTGAAAAATGATGTCTACAATAAAATATAAAAGTATCATGGCCTTAACAGGACAGCTTTCCGAAACTTTAGGTGCACTAAATCCACTGATCTTTTTTATAAGGTATTCATTTTTAGTGATCCATTTTGACTGAACGAGTTGTGTAGGAATATTTTTATGGTTACAAAAACAATTATAATCAGTATCTTTTTTATTGAAATCATTTGTGACTATTAGATACTTCAAATTTAATATAAATCATATGTGACCAAAATATATGAGTGGAAAAGCAGACAATACCAACAATAAACTTACTTCCAACATAAGTTACAAGTATCTTAACCTGATCAATTCAACATCTTAGCTTTGAACAGCTTTTTCCAGCGTGCCTCTGTATTTACTTAAAATGTAACGCTAGCTGAGAATTATTGATTCCTTCTGTTTTAGGTATTTTAGTATTTTTAAAATTGTATAATTAATTACAAGCTCTGTAATTCTGATTGGGGTCATTAAGGGAGCTTTATGATTTCCAAAAATAAGTTTGTGTATATGAAAAATCTTCCTTATTCAGGATAAGAGATCATATTATAACCTGTCCGGAAACTTTCTGAAAATCACCTCCCTATATATTATGTTATAATCAGACTGGTTTACTTGTACTTGCTTACCATTGTAAAGGGTATTTTTAGGAATTTTAAATTCATCAATAATTTGTTTTTTCCCATAGTTTATTAATTACAGTAAAAAAAGATAATTTTCCGGGTATATAAATTTTTACAGAATTGCGATAAAGCACTTTTTTTGTTTTTACCTCCTGAATATAATTTACCAAAACCGGAGGTGAATACAAAATCTGATTTTGGGAATATACCTGAAAAAATGATATTTCAACAATTTATACCATCTTAATAATACTTCGGTGTCTAAGTTTTCCGATTGATACATTTATAAGACTTCTTCTGTAACATTAAAAAAACTGCATATATCAAATACTTTCACCTCCCTTTCAGAAACAGCTTTTTTCAACAATATATCTATATTAGTTTTCTATAAATTCATTACCTCAATACCTCTTTTTTACTAAATCCAAGCCTTAAAAGCATCATTAAATTATTTTATCTGCTCCACTACTTCCTGAAGGCTCGTCATTATTGCTTCTATTTTCCCCAGTTAATTTTGTCAATCTAAGGCTTCCAAAAACTCCAAACAGTACCATTATAAACAGCCAATTGTTTTTTTATAGTATCATATACTATCATTCCCGCAGAAGGACTGATAATATTCAAATGCGGATTGGCAACTTTAGGCAAAACCATTGCTTTATTATCATCAGCCAGAACCAATATTCCTTGTGTAGTATCTGCACCCCCCAATGTCGGGCTGATACAAATCTTTGCTCCTGGGTGCTCTACTCTATCAGTTGCCTGAATATTCAAATCTGCTGTCCCGGTTGCATCAACACTCAGATCAAACCATGTATTTACATCTTTTAAATATTTTACTTTATTGTCTGAAGTGTCAAAAAGTATAGTCCCACTTTCAGTAATTCCTGTTTTATCTGTGACATAAGGGAGAAGAAGTCCTTTATTTTCGTTATCCCCAAACTGCAATGAAACAGAGCCATTGGTTACGCTCTCTCTACTTATTCCTATTTGTGCCTGTAAACAAGCACCTATTAGAAACCCGGTTGTTACTATTATATTTTTAAACATTTTATTTTTATTTTTAATGAAAACTGAGAACCTGAAAATAAAAACATCACTATTCAGATTCTCAAAAAGTATTATTAATCGGGACATGCTTGTGTGTTGATACAGAACCATTCAAATGTACTGCCTCCATTTTGAGTAGTATACATTTTTAAACATTTGTTAGTTGTATCATAAACAAGCATTCCTTCAACAAAATCGACAGCCGGAATTCCCACAGGATTCCCAGAAAAATTAAACGCCATTCTATTAACTACAAAACCCTTCGTTCTTGCTTCTAAAGCTAACCAGGCGCCTGTTCGAACTGCCGGCCAGTTGTCTGAATTCTGAGTTCCTGTTCTTAATAATGATGTGATTCCTACTTTACTTACCAAAGCAGGATTTCCAGCTGTAGCAATAGCTCCGGGCTTATAACAGGCACCATTATTACATACAATAGGAGTGTAACCGTCACCGGGTATTGTTACTACTGACGTCCTGGTGTCAATATAAGCAGAATATACCCTCAATGTCTGGTCTCCCAATGAGACAACACTTCCAATAGAAATCCTGACTTCATCAAACGATAATGTTGTTTGGAAGCCCGGTGTATATATGTTGGGATTGGTACCAAACCATTGTGTGAAGAAAGAAAAATCTATCAAAGCCCCACCACTCCTCTGCTCTCTGAGTACGCCATTTAAATATGTACTTACCATAACATTGGGTAAAAAACCACCGGAAAAAGGAAAGTTCTGCTTATCTACCGTAAATCCTGCAAATGTGCCCGGTGGCAAAGTTACTTTAGGGATAGCTACAGAGATAGAACCCGTAACACCAGCTGATGCAGGTAAATGGATAGTTGCATAATCCGCCGGATCCGGGCTTACTGCATTCCAAACATGATCAATACCATATCCTGCTGTTGCTAAACCCTCATATCCTGTGTTAGCATATTCTATTACCGCAGGAATCGTAGGAGAAACAGTAGTCGTAGGTCCATTTGTCAGCACGTATGTACCATCACACTGTAAAACTAACGGACATGTTGTGGTAGAAGTGGGACTGAAATCTCTTGCTACTACATTGAAGATTCTAATCTCACCAGCGGAGGCACCAGCAAATCGGGTTATCACATACCGTACTTCATCAAATGGAACATGAGCTACTGTTCCTATTATCAAACGTTGAAAGCCTCCAGAAACCGCAGCAGTACTTAATCCGCCTGCAAGCTGGGTTCCTGTACTGGTCTGTACCAGAGTACCGTCTTTGTATAATTCTATTTTATTTGTTTCAAAAGCACTTGCCTGTGCAATATCTAATGTTGCGATGTCAAATCCTACATATGTATCTTTAGGAAAATCACCAAAACCATTTGCCACACTGAAACCTAATCCTGAGCCCGCACTGGCTCCAAGTTGCATCGTTGCGTAACTGTTTGGATCTAAATCTATTGCATTCTGAGAAAGACTGATAGAACTATTTCCATCCACAAAAGCAGTAACCCCTGTCCTTGCTCCGTTCACATACAACGGATACTTAGGAACACTTATATTTTCTATTCCATCACATTTGATGACAGGAGTAGCACAGAATCTCTGAATTACTGCCGAGTAAATTTCTAAAACACCTGCATTTGCACTTAAGGCTTTGTTTATGGTAAGTTTAACACCGGTAAATGGCTGACCAGAAGCAAACCCCAATATCTGACGATTGCTCGTTCCGTTCAGAACAGAAGTATGTAAACCAAAGAAACTGGAATTCATCACTGCTGAGTCTGCAACACTTCCGTCTGCTTTTAATGTTATAATGGTAATTGTGCTTCCCGCCAATTCTGCTGCCGCAAGTGTTGGAAAGGCTACATCAAAACCGGCAAAAGTACCAGCAGGATACAGTTCATAAGTAGCATCTCCTGGAATACCGATGCCTTTGCTACCATCTTGTACAGCTACCGAAGCATTGGTTACAGCTCCTGCCGCCGTATATAATTTAGCAGGCTGTCCAGTGTTGGAAACGATGTTGTTCAAATCTTCAAAATAAGTATTTCCCGTTGCAAGACCTTCTATGCCAGTATTTGCAGCATCTATGAATACAGGATAAACCGGTCTTTTGAGATCTGTTGATGTATTACAAGCCTGTGCTGTTGATAGACAAAACTTTTCAACCACCGCACGGTAGACTTTTGTACTGGAACCTGCCGATGCTCCTGCCAGTAGTTCTACCGTAATTCTTATCTCATCAAAATCTTTAGTAGTCCTCATCCCTATAATGTATTTCCCGTTATTGGGGGTGAATAAACTTCCCGATGCTACATTAAGAGTATTGTAAGTATCCTGAATGATTCCTTCCTTATAAGTACTGATGATAAAATTTTTAGCTGTACTCGCTGTCGCAAAGCTATCGTCCTGAATTTCAAAACCAGCAAAGGTGCCTTTAGGATAACCATATTTAATATGACCTGGGTCACTGGCATCCAATACCTGTCTCGAAATAACCGAAATGCCATAGTTGGAATACAGCGATGCACCTGTGGCAGCACCTATTTCTGCATAATTGTTTAAATCAGTATCGATCACATTTTGAACGTTGTTGATGCCTGGATTTCCGAGAGAAGCAGTAAGTATACTGGTACCAATAGCTTTTGCATAAACGGGATGGTTTTGTGCCCCTCCCGCGGTGAGCTCTCCTGAAATAAGGCTTACCGGCGCACCACAGGTAATGGTCGCATCACAAAAACGCTGTACAATAGGATAATAGATTTCGAGTATACCTAAAGCTGCAGATAAGTTCAAAGAGACTTCAAATTCAATGGAATCAAAAGGAAACAAGGACACAGCTCCTACAGTCAAAAGACTTCCGCTGGCCGATACACTTAGAAACTCCTGACTGACTACGTCCGGACCTTGTTGGACACCATTTAAATAGAACCTGAGTGTTTTTGTTACATTCAGCCCTCCGGATATGGCATTCAGCTGGTAAACACCGCCACCAAAAGTACCGGCAGGATATACCACACCCTCATCTTTTAATCTACCGGAATACACTGCCAGACCAGCACTAATGAAAGGAATTGTACCATGTGTATTAGGCTTCTCATCTTCCAGAGCAGGAGCCAGTCCCGGCCAGAGAGTTGCAGGAACAACAACAGGAACAGGAGAAGGCGGCACAAATACAACAGCCGCACCTGAACCTGTCACCCCTTTACCTGTGAGTGGTATCTGGGCATTGCAGGTGACAACTTTTTCTCCTGTCGTATCAAAACCACCACCTGTACGTGTGTAACGCTGCAGATACACGTAATTAACACCAAGCGTTGCAGTGGCGGTACCACCTACATTGGTTACCCTTCCATTTTGTATTACATGTACTTCATCAAAAGGTTTATGTACATAAAAACCAGCATCCATAGAAGTGGCTCCCAGTGTCCAATTTTGAGCAGGAGAAGTTTCTTGCACAACACCTCCAAGGTATGTTGTAATAATGACATTGTTGGTACCGGTAAGACCAATTGTTGGGGTAAAGCCTCCAGTAATAGCTCTGTTTACTACTACACCAATTCTATAACCTGTAAATGGAGTTGTTCCATAAGTTTTACCATCGCTTAATTTTACTGTCGAGGTTATGTCTGTACCCAAAGTTGAAGAAACAGAATGTGATGAAAAGCCGGAATTGCTTGTGTTTGAATCAGTAATTTGAGAAAGCGTAGTGCCCCAATTACCAACAACTGCGGCAGCGCTTACTGTTCCAAAAATAATGGTTCCACTGCCACCACCTGTACGCCAGGCAACCTTGGTATCGTCATTACTAGGAGTTACCGCAGCATCCTGAGAAAATACGGTTATACTTCCTGCTAAAGCTATCAGCATCATAAGATGTCTGCAAAAGGTATTTCCTTTTTGTTTTATTTGATTGATATTCACCATATTATTTAGTTTTTAATTTTTATCCTTCAGTCAACATTTAACAGATTAATATTTATAATTATAGACAAGCTACCCTGACCCACTACGTAGTTTTTTCTTTATTTTCTGATTTTCTGATAGACAAATCCATTGTTTGTTTAATAAAATAATTTTCTCATTTTGGTAAAATATATTTTGGAAGCCCGTTAAATATTGTAGAAGTTATAGCTTAAATTTTGTGAAAGAAAGAAGAGCACGTGAGAATTACTGAAAAAGACACAATAATATTATCTAAAAATACCATGCGCAAATTTAAAAAAACAACTGATTTTCAATTAGTAATAAAAAAAAGCCTAAAGGATATTTTAAGTATCATAAGTGATAACTAAAAACTAATATCCACACTGTAATGGTATATTTACAAACAGAAATCCCGGTTTACGCCAGGATTTTATACATATTTGAGATAAAAGGCTGATTTTAAAATTAAATTACCCCTAGATTTATTGATAATACTCTTCAATAAGGCTTTTTCCGTTCCTGCGCTTCCAGAGCAATATAATCGAATTTCTTCCCCTGGCAAAACAATCCCATATTCTTATCTCAATTGATAAAACTGTACCCAATAAAAATCTAAAAAAGGGGAAGCAAAAAAATATTTACTTAAAATAAACAGAGACGATAATTTTTTTAAAAATTATTTCTAATAATAAGGAGTTCCTTCATTAATAAATAATGTTATTGAAACACACGAAAGAAATTACTTCGTAGTAGCATATGGTCCTAGAGGATTATCAAATGATGTCTTTTTTTATTAATCTGAATGTAAGGTTAATGCGTTCTTTCATAGGGATTATAGATTTTGCTATCCGATGTTCCCAATTTTCCTGCAAGTCACCTTTCATAATAAGTAAGGAACCATGAGGAAGTGGAAGGCTGTATTTGCTTTGATGATGATCCTTCTTTCTGAAATCAAAGTTTCTGGTTTGTCCAAGACTGATGGATGCAATGACAGGGCGTTTCCCATATCTGCTTTCTTTATCTCGGTGCCAGGCGACGGAGTCATTTTGGTTACGGTATAGATTTAATAAAACACTATTGAACTGACAGTCAAATTCCTTTCGATTCTATCTTTTAAAGAAAGTAATTCGGGAGTCCATGGATTCGTTGGCTTTTTATCTTCTTCTGAATCGTTATATTTTGAATCTCCATACCAGGCCGTTAATCTTGGAGTAAGCACCATCTTATCGTACATCTTCTGTGTACGCTGTTCTCAGGGAACCGTTTCCAATAATTGGCTTTTAAGCAGATCTGCTTCTTCCCTACTCAGAAAACCCTCTCTGTATTCCAAAAGGTCTTTTGGAAACTCATAGAATTCTTCAGTATCAAATAAGCTCAATTGGGTCATTTAACTTTAAATTAAAATATTTATCTTAGTAATATCCCGTTACTTCGGGATTTTTTTTCATCATTTGTGTTTTTACTTCCCTTCGGGGAAGTTTTTTGATTATGCCATGTACTCAAAATGAATTCAATTCTTATCTCCCATCTTTTCTTTGATCTGTCTGATATCAGTTTTAATCTCTGTGATAAAGTTTTGAATATGATGTTCTGAAAATTCATCAGGTTCATATTCTTTGGTATTAATACTACAGGCAAATTCCCAGATTTCTTTAATTTCAGGTAATGGAATTTTATAAGGTTCATAAAATTGATTGTCAGCTTTTACCCAGATACCATCAGCTTCGTGAAACTGGAACCTTTTATAACTGATGCCATCATTAGTGGTAATAAAAACATAAGTTCTGTCCGTTTTCAGGTCAGAAAGATTTTCGACATATTTCCCTACAATGTAAGTTCCGTTTTTATAAGGAGGCATTGAATCCCCATCAGCTGGAAATGCCCTAAACTTACCACCTTTTAAAAAAGGTAATGATATGGTCTCCAGACTTTCAATGTATTCAGGATCTCCATAGCCATTTAAGTAACCCATTGAAGCTTTTTGGGGAATAATCTCAATCTGATTGTTTCCATCCTGATCAACCCTTATAGGCAGAACGATCCTATTCTCAGGAAGCTCCATGAGTTCATCGATAGAAAATTTTCTGACATCTACAGTCAACAATAGATCGATGCTGATGTTATAGAATTTTGAAATTCTAAGCAATATTTCAATAGGTGGTTCTGTTCTGCCATATTCATAGGCGACATATCTGGATCGGGTAAGAATTAATAGATCTGCCAGCTCCTGCTGGGTCATATTTTTCTTTCCTCTCAAAAACACGATGTTATCAGAGAATTTTGACATTGTTACAATTTTAGACAACAAAAATACATAATTTGTTTCAAAACGTAACTAATTTTGTCACATGAAAAGAGCAATTGTACATATGGAT
Source organism: Chryseobacterium sp. StRB126 (assembly GCF_000829375.1). Taxonomy (NCBI): domain Bacteria; kingdom Pseudomonadati; phylum Bacteroidota; class Flavobacteriia; order Flavobacteriales; family Weeksellaceae; genus Chryseobacterium; species Chryseobacterium sp. StRB126. The sequence goes on along the minus strand of NZ_AP014624.1, from coordinate 2,326,237 downwards.
CTGGATACGTTCTTTGTCATGATGCTGATGTTTCCGAATTTGTTTCCTTACAGCAAAATCTCCCTGATTTCGGTAAATATCAAACTTCAGTAGAACAATATATAATGGCTTGGGGGTGATGGTCCAGGGGGTAAATACATATTATCTGACAGAAACTGAGCGTTACCTAATCCAGGGGTCTGGTTTTGCCTGGCCTAAAAAGATTAAGTTAGTAACAGCAAAGGATAAAAACAATTACCACCTGATTATCAACATTTAACACATTATCCAAGACATTTCTTTATTAATTCAAAGTAAATGTAAAAAATTGAGTATAGGCGAATAATTAAGTCCTATCCTTAATTTTTTACTTTTTGTATAATCTGCATTGTAAGTTATTTTCAATTCAATAAAATTATATTTTAGTTAAGCTATCGAATTAGAGATAGGAGTCAATAAGAAATTTATGATTTCAAATAAGCTTTAAAAAAATAATGCAAGCTATAATTATAAACTGTCGATAATGACCTCCAATTAATAACGGCATGGACATTCCTTAAATGAAGGTTAAAAAACGTCTACTCAGTTCTACAATAAAGCTTTTCATTTAAACCAAATTCACTTTTTTTGATAAAAAGATCCAACAATAGTAATTGATCTTGTTTGAATGACTTATTATGAAAGTTTATAAACTTTTATATGCTTATCTTCAAATTTTATTATATGTTATTAGAAAATATAAGAAACTGTTAATTAAAAATATTGCAACATCTTAAACTCTTTTTACTTTCAAAATTTTTGTCACTAAAAACTATAGTTATACCCCACCGTACAGGTCATCTCATTTAAACTTGGGTTTTCGATAGCCTGATCGGTTTTTCTAAACATTTGAATAAAGTTAAGATCAAAACTATGTCTCTTCCATGGAATATAATTAGCTCCAAGCCTGAAATTAGTCACATTAATATTCGCAGTAGCACTTCCGGAGTGGTTATAAGATACTCCCACACTGGTTTTCAGCTTATCTTCTTTAAGGAAAGCTTTGGTAACCGTTATGGCAGGTCCCCAGATACTTGAAGTCTGAGAAGCAGCATAGGTATGTGTATAATTAAATGTAGTTGCAATATTCATTTTCTTTTCAGGGAATCCTAAGCTATAATTTACATTAGCATTATGGAATCTCGATAAACCTCCCCTTCTTACAATCCCGTTTTCTCTGTTTACCATATCATTCAGGGAATAATTGATATTAATATTCTGTACTTTTTCTTTGGTACTGGAAATAACATAATTCACATTGATATTGGTATTCTGCGAAATCTGCTTATAGTCAATAGAATCTTTTGGCTGCTGAATCAACATTGGATTGTTATTGATATTATTAAACTGATTTAGCTGCTTATTCGTAAACATGGTAAAGTTGGAATAACTTGCTGTAATCATAAGTTTATCAGAAGCCCTCAGGTTGGCATTGACGGCTCCTACCCAACGGCTGGTCTGTTTAAACTTCTGCCCATCCAGATTATCACGCTGCCTTCCTATGTTTCCGGCAAGTGATAGCTTGTCTTTCCATAAGGTGAAAGCGGTATTCAAAGTAATATTTTCCAGGTCATTATTGAAATAATAGGCTCCCAGCGTTCTGTATCCGGGATCAATTCTTTCATATCTTACCCCAACCATTCCTTTCTTAAGTTTAAGATTAACTCCTCCGTTATAAGCTGAATAACTCTGCATAGAGGAATTAGAAGAGAGAAATTTGGAAGCCACTCCTTTTTTTATTGCCCCTTGGGAGGTAGCTCTCAGATCTTCCACTAATGCCGTATTAGCATATTCTCCATAGACCTCCAGGTTTTTATCAATCATAAAACTTCCGGTCATGGATAAGACAAGATTTTCCTGTGGAAGAACTCCTTTTCCATCCGGAGCAACAGATAGAGAACCTAAATCGTCTTTGGCATAGAACCCTATCAAACCAAGCCTATACCTTTCTTCCTCCCATCTGATATGGGCACCATATCCCATTCTACGATAAGCAGGAATTGTATTTGGATTTCCGTCATCTTCAACGGCTTTATTCAGTCTACCTGTCATCACGGCAACCTTTAGAGGGATATTGGGAGTAAGCTCCAATCCTGCCCCGGTAAACAGTAATCCGTTAAAGGTATAAGGTGTAAAAGTCATATTGGCATCTCCAATATAAGCCTTTATCCATTTGTATTTGGGAGCAATACTCAATCGGTTAAATTTGAACGGAACCTGATATCCTAGCTGGCTTCCCTGATTGGTAAAGCTGTAAGAAATAGGCATACTCCATCTGTAAAGTCCGAGATTAAGATTTCCATTTAAAAAATAGGTAAATGGAGCTCTGCTACTGTAAACGTTAGAACTGTAGAACACAGAATTCGCTGAAATCCCACCACTGATTTTAAAAGGATTTTTCTTCAGTTCTTCCATCGTTCTTTTTCCTATGTTCTCTAAATCTACTTCCTGAGCTTTATTCAACATAAAAATTGAGGTTAAAAGCAACAAAACAGTGCTTTTTGTATAAATTTTCTTCATATCAAAAGCTTTAAGGTTGTTTTTGTACTTTAATATCCACGACTACATAAGAATTGGGTCCATTGGTTACAAAATTCTTGATTTTGATGGCTCCTTTTCTTCCGTCTGCTGTTTGGAACAGAACAACTCTTGGCACTATAGAATTGTTGAATGGAGCTTTCCCGGCATTGGTTTCTGCAACATTGATGGAAGAGAAATTATTTCCGGAATCCAAGGTATCAAAACCTGATGGAGAGAGTTGTACCCCTACAGATTCCTGTGAATTGATGACTTTAGTATGAGAAGCATTAGGAATGGCTATGAAACCTGTATTCTGAACTTCATCCGGTGCTACAAACTGGTTATACAAAAATGTTGAATTCAGACCAAAGAAGGCAAAATCTATTTTGGAACCATTAATCTGGTTTACTTCTCCCTGTTTAATCACTTTTCCTAACTCAGATGAGAAAAAGCATCCCACAGCAGCATGAGCACTGTTAATTCCCAATTGAATATCACTGAATGACAATAAATTGGCATCTGGCAGTACAGTTACCTGTTTTTGCAATGTTTTGGTTTCTTTATCATTGGTAGATTTCAATATAATGGTATAGGTTCCCGCTGCAGGAAGCGTAACATCCGGACTAACTTGGGTTGAGACCGCCGGAACTCCACCTGCAATGGTCCATTCATAGGATGAAGCATTGGTTGACAGATTATTAAGATGAAGCAACACAGGAGCCTGATAATCATTATCAATAGCATCCACAGACCAATTGAAATCTATTGTCATAGCAGGTTTTACATTGACCGTTTTCTGTATAGAATATGTTTCCAGACCATTGGAAACAGTCAGCTTAATCACATGATCTCCAGGGGTTGTAAATACTACATTCGGATTTTCCTCATTTGAAGTAGCTGGATTTCCACTCTCAAATTCCCAAAGATATTGGGTAGCTCCTAAAGATTTATTCACCATTTTTAAGGTAACCGGAGAAATATCGCTTCCCTGCATCTGCCAATCGAAATCAACGATTACTGCTGCATCTGCCTTCACTTCAATCTCTTTGGTATCAACATTTCCATCTTTGTTGGAAGCTTTTAATTTTATTTTATAAACACCCAGATTGGCATACGTTATAGGCTGCGGACTTTTTTCAGCAGAACTAGTGACTGATGCTCCTTCAAATGACCATTCATAAGTATCTGCACCTGTAGATTTATTAGTGATTTCTACTTTTACAGGAACAGAAAAATCATTATTGACCACTTTTATACTAAAATCAGCCTTTACAGGTATGCTTTCTTCTACGGCGCAGGCATTAAACATCCATGCACAGGCAACCATAAGGAGAAGGCAGACTATGTTTAGTTTTTTGTGAGTTCTCATTTGTTTTTATTTTTTGTCATCATGGTTATTATTGTACAAGCATTCTTTTTACCAGCGCCTCACTTCTTGTTTCTAATATGATAAGATAGGTTCCTGCCGGAAGTGAAGTGCTATATGGGATTGTAAAGTAGGTAGATGAAGGCATATCGACTGCAGGATAGGCTTCATGAGAAACCATATCAACAATTCTTACTTTTATAGGTGCTGCTATATCAAGTCCTACCAATACCTTGAATACTCCTTTATTTGGATTAGGAAGAATGGTAAATTCTCTTACATTGGAAGCTTTTACCGGATTGGTATTGATCCCTGATGTATTTTCTTCCACAACAACTTTTTTATAAAATGTTTTTACACATTCACCTTGAAATCCTTTCAATCCGATTTCATAAGAACCTGTTTTAAAGAATTTCAATTCCAGAAATTCATCTGTTTTATTAAGAACCTGGATATCTGGTGTATCAGGAATAATCCATTGTACTTTTTCAGGTTTGGTTGGTGAAGTATTGACAAGCACTACGGTTGACTCAGTATATGCATGGGTTGTCAACATCAACTGCGGATTTAAAACATCCATGGAATTTTTAATAACAACCGTATCCGTTGCAGTACAACCATTAGAATCCGTAATCAAGACAGTGTAGGTTCCTGCTTTGGATAAGGTAACAGACGCATTTGTAGAAATCACTGTTCCACTCTGGTCTTTCCATTGATAGGTTGCTCCAGCTTCATTGATATCAACATTATAAGTCTGAGTATCTCCCAAACATAAGGTAATATCTGCCCCTAAGTCTACTTTAAGCTGAGCAGGATCTGTAAGGGTATAGTTTCTGAAAATACTACAACCATTGGCATCTGTAACGGTCACATTATAAGCTCCCGCCGCAATACCAGTATTATTTAATCCTACTGTTCCATTTGACCAAACAATATTATAAGGAGCCTTCCCTCCTGTTACATTAATTTTAATCTCACCGTTGGCTGCTCCAAAGCAAATTGGGTTTGTTACTGCAAGATCGTTAATCAACAACTGATCCGGGCCTATAATCTGAGTACTGCCACTAACTTTACAATTTTTAGAATCGTTGACCAACACAAAGTAATTCCCTGCTGATAATCCTGTTACCGTAGGAGTTGTGTCATTGGTATTCCATTGATAAGAATATGCTCCTGTACCGCCGGTAGCATTTACAGATACTTGACCACTGCTTTGGTTATAGCATGTAATTGTACTTGCTGATAAGGTAATGGCTAATTCCGCTGGAAATACGAGTGTAAATTGAGCATCTGTCATATTATTGTTTGCATCTTTTACAAGAACCTTGTATGTTCCGGTTGTAAGATTCCCCAATGTAGACTGTGTAGCTCCTGCAATATTCTGGAAAAGACCACCATTCTGAATCTGCCATTGATAAGTATATGTTCCTACTCCTCCAGCAACTACTGCTTTCAGAGTACCATCCTCGGCTTCATCCGGTGTACCGTTTCCATTAAGGTCTGCCTTATATTGATAATCATTGGCAATATTACAGGATATCTGTTTTTGAACTTCAATATTGGAAACTAATGGTAATGGCTGATCGATGATAAACTCCTGAGAAATAATTCCACAATTTCCAAGCTGGCTTGAGGCACTGGAATAGTTTTTATCTTTTACCGTTACATAATATTTCCCTGCCGAAAGTCCATCAAGTTTAATGGTAAAAGGATTATTTACGGCATCTATTGTGATTCCTGTAGTGATCAAAGCTCCATTGGCTGCATCTTTTCGCCATTCAAAATCATAGGAACCATCGGCTTTAGGAGTTCCGCCAATAATTCTTACGGAAATATATCCATTGCTCAATCCATATCCTGTTGGTTGAGAGATCTCAGTTTCAGATGTTGGAATGGCTATTGCCGCTGCAGGCTGAGTGATGGTTATCGTAACTTCTTTTTCATTACCATTTTCTTTTGCTACACAAAGATTAGAATCTCTTATTTTAATTTTATAAACACCTGCTGCCAGATTTTGTATTTGAGTATTTGTGCCGTTACTAAAATTTGTCCAATCAAGATAAGGCTGATTGTCTTTGGTTATTTTATATTGAAACTGATTTTGTCCGCCTCCGGCTGTTAATGCAATTATCCCATCATTTCCCTGAAAGCAATATACATTCGTTTGGGAAGTCATGGAAAAGGTAACTGGAGTTGGCTTTACAATCTCAAAACTAATGGTATGATTAGCTCCATCTGTATAAGTAGCATTAGATTCATAAGTTCCCAGCATATCCAATTTATATTTTCCCGGAGGAAGCCCCTGGAGAGTATATGATGTACTGTTCTGAAGTTCATTCGTAATATCCTGATTCAAAACAGCAGCTCCTGTATCTGTATTTACCAATGATATTTTCAGGGTCTCACCAGATACTAATGCTCTGTCAAAGTTTAAAACAACACTTCCGTCTGTTGAATCAAAACACTTAACAGGAGACACTGTACTTGAAAGAATATGTGGTGCAGATTTATAATAAGAAAATGCTATAATATTGGATGTTGAAGGTGAATTGGTACAATTCTCCATATTCACACGGATGTAAATTGTTTTACCAAAATCATTGTCTGTAAGAAAATCTTTTCCTTTTAGATGAAGCACCGGAACATTATTAAACTGTGTAGGAAACGGGGTGAAATTATTGCTATTTCCTACCGAAAACTCCCAGTTATAATATTGATTATCTATATTATCCGGTAAAGTAATTGTTAAAAACTCTTCTCCCGAGATGTTCACATTATTTCCGGTAGGGGTATTTAACGTTACAAAGGGAACGGATTTTATGATCACATTTCCTGGGAAATGGCGTTCAATCTGTTCAAATTCCGAAAAGTCATAGTTTCTGTTCATGCATTCAGAAATTGGGGGATTCCCTTCATTCTCATAGGATGAACAACTAAGATTACCTCTTCTGTTGGTTGTATGGATACTCAGTCTTGTTATCTTATTCTGTTTGGTGTAAAAAATATTATCATATTGTATAGGCGCATTATAAAATGTTTCCCCTCGAGTACCATAAGAACCGAATATGTTCTGATTGTTTCCATTCTGATAAAATGCAGTAATCCACTGCAGTCCCCTGAATGTACCACAGCTTTCGGATCCTGCAAGCCCTACCTGTCCATTTAATGAAAGCTTGTACTTTGCATCTCCTGAAATGCTTGTTTGGGCAGAAACTAGGGCGCTTGCCACAATTAGCAGTAAAAATAAAATTCTTCTCATTTGTTTTGTGTTTAGTATTCGACGGTTATTTTTTCAGTCTTTGCTACTTGATTATTTTTCAGCATTGGCTTTAGTAAATAAGTGTAAGCATTTCCTACCTGGATTGACCTGTCTTCCAAAAAGTTCTGTCTGCCTGTCAATGTTCCCCAGAGACTTGGTTTTTCAGTCCCTTTCTGACGATAAACAATGATCTCTCCTACATTATCTCCACTGATCTTCCAGTTCAGTTCAATCTGCGCTTTACTTTTGCTGGCAGAACCGGATAGATTGGTAAGGATAGACTGTGGTTCAAAGCTGTTGCTTCTTAAGGTCATTTCTTGGGATTTATCTGACTTTAGCTGGCTTTTGTCTATTGCAAGCATGTAATAGGTGTACTGCTTGTTAACTTCCACATCTTTATCCGTGTACACATAGTCTGGCTTGATCTCTTTAGTTTCATAGATCATCTTCCAGCTTTTATCTTCTGAATCTTTGGCCTGCCTGTATAACTGGTGGGAAGCAACATCGTCACTATGACTCTTCAACCAATGCAGGGTTATTTTTCCATCATCTTCCAATTTATATTCTGTGAAAACAGGGGCTTGTGGTCTCACCTTATCAGGTTTTTCCAGCTCAAGGATGATGGATGGTTTTGATTGATTTTTACGTCGGTCTGTTGCTGTGATATAATAATACACCTTAGAATTCAGGTTCTCCAATACGACTTTATCTTCAAACTTATTTTTGGTGATGGCTTGTGGAGTAAGTCTTACCAATTCATCTCCTTTTTGAATTCCTCTGAAAACATGATAGCCTTCAATATCCTTTTCCGTATTGGCTTTCCATTCCAGATGAGCAACTCCCAAAGAGTCTATTCTTCCTTTAAAACCTATTGGCGTTTCGGGAGGCGTTATATCGTTAGGTTGTGCCAGTACGGAAAAAGATTCACGTTTGTCTCCACCTTTTCCAACAGCCTGTATTTTATAATAATTGGATGGCGCAAGGCTTTTGGTCACCAAATTTCTTGTTGTAACCGGAATTTTATTTTTGATTGTTTTATAACTGTTCTGGGCATCGGTTTCAGAATGTAATAGCTCAAAGGAAGCAATATCCTTTTCAGCTTCTTTAGAAAACTCCCATTCTAAGGCAATACTTTCATCTTCCCTTATACTAAGTTCTGAAATCCTTGGTGTGGCTTCCATGCTCTTTTTACCGGCACCGGAAACAATATCAGAATAAGGCCCATAGTCCCCAAAAATAGTTTTTCCACGAATTCGGTAACTGAATTTTGCATTGTTCTGCTTCAAAGAGTCTACAAAGACCATTCCCTGAGTCTGTCGGCCATCATTATCATTCATATTCATTACCGGAAGGTCTCCCAGTTCTTTAAAAGCAGTTCCTTCCTGAGCTCTCTCCACATAATAAGCGGTATAAGTCTCACGAAGCTGCAGATACTCCCAGGATAATGTTACGGTCTGGTCTTTAAAAATGGCAATAAAGTCTAATGGTTTAGGCAATTCGTTGGTAACAGCAATAGAAGCCAATGCTTCTCCTTTTACCGGCAGGATATTTATGGATTTACCATCCTGAATTGTGCTTACCATGTACAGATACCTTTCATTAGGTTTTACATCGGTATCGGTATAGCCCCATCCGGCAAGTTTAGCAACCTCGAAATCCAGATCGGCAGCCATAAGGGCATAGGCAAAACGCTGCTCAATCTCAGCAGATTTATTGACTACTCCTTCAAGTTTACCTTGCTTCTCTCCCATTTCCACCTCAAAGCTATCCCCGAAAAGTGACTGAGCCACAATGGCTGCATTATCATTTTTCTCTACTACTTTCTTCCACTCATTTTCTGATGCGGCTCTGAAAATTCCAAGGTCTTTTTCTTCAGGTTTTGTAAGGACTTTTCCATTTCTGGCCAGGACATATCTTTTCAAAGAAAATCCAGTTTTATTAGCCCTCTGCCATGCCAAGGGCTCGTCTACCGCCCATCTCAGCGATATCCGGTCTTTCTTTGCATCTGTTTTAAGACGTATATGAGGGGTAACAGGTTTGTCGGCATCTTTTTGCTGTCCCCTTACAATACTGCATAACAGCATTGTAAAAAGCAATAAATATTTCTTCAATGTATATTGTGTTTTTATGTTCATTATTTTGTTTTGGTTATTAGTTTTTTTTGTTTGATTTAGTTTTAAAAATTCTAATTGTCAATCTATTGATTTTATACTTTCAAAATTTAATTGAGCGATTTCTAATTTACTTTCAAAATAGAGAATATTCACTTTCTTGATAAAATACTCTTCTAATTCACCATTTAAACAATCATAAATTATATATTTTATTCTATCATAAAATAAGTTTTTAATTTCTCTGGGATTTCGAAAGAAATCTATATATTTTTTTTGTAAATATAGATGTGCTATTAATCTCGTAATTTGAATATTAGATTTTTTCGTTTTTTTCAAATTTCGCAGTATTAAGTTTATAGCTTCTACTAAATCCAATATGCTATCTTCATAATTAAAAAGACCTAATCTAAAACCTTCTGTTTTTTTACTTGATTTCGATCTATAAAGCCTCTGCAACTGTTTTTCTTTACTACTCATATTATTCCAACGTTCATCAGTATCTATCCCATTAGAGTAAAATTCATTATTTAACCATACAAATTCTTCTTTTAGATTTTTATATGGACCTAAGTAATTTGAATAATTTTCTTTAATATTCTCCCAATCCATTATCTTTCTTCATTCATTATCCTTTGCATTATATAAACCTTTCTTTCTAAGTATAAAATATTTACTTGTTGAGAAAAATAATCTTCAAGGTTAGAGTTTAAGCAATCATAAATAACATTCTTTAATTCCAATAAAAAAAGTTCTTTTATATCTTTTGGATTTCTATAAGCGTTAATTTTCTTTTTCGTTAATAACAAGTAAAGCTTAAGCCTGCACACCCTTAAATCACTATGAGCCATACTATCAATATTTGCTAAAGATTTTTCTATTGCTTCATATAAATCAATTATACCATCTTCATAATTAGAAAAACCTAATGTATAATCTATAGACCTCGAAATAACCTTTAATCTTACTATCCGCTTTATTTGTTTTTCTTTATCAGACAGTTCAATCCAAGATACATTATTATCAAAATTATCTTCCTTAAATTTTTCTTTTAACCATAATACTTCGGATTCATCAACAGAAATGAAATTTTGATAAACAGTTAATATTTTATTCCACTCATTCATAATTAAAGTTCTTTAATTTTATATATTAATACATTTGGTGTTTTTGGATTACTACTAGGCTTTATTTCAATAATTTTATATTTTGTATGTGGTTTAAATAATATTTCCGATTCAGAATTATTTATTGGTTTTAAATCAATACCTGTTTTCGATTCAATCTCCCAGATAACATCTCCTTTACCGAAATTTCTAAAATTATCTGCAACATATTCTTCTGCTGACGTTGATGTAAACCTGCCTTTAAAATCAAACTCTTCTCCAACATTTATTTTTTTTGCAAAATCAGATTCGGCTTTTCCTGCTCCTCTAAAAACAGTACCGTTATACTTAGGTAATTTAGATTGTGCAGATTCCATGAGTTTTTTAATTTCCTTATACTCTGATGTCATAGGGATTTCACCAGCTAATGCTTTATTAAAATCACTATAATAATTATCTTGTATAAATAATTTTAAAGACGCTTCCTCGGCTATTGTTATTTTATCTCCGAATTTTCTTACATGAGATCCATTTTCTAACGGCTCATATATTTGTTTAAATTTGGGATTTTTTAATAAATTACTAAAATCCTCCAAACTACCTGTTCCTTTCCACTTCTTATACCCACCTGCTTTTTCAATTGCACTCAGGTTTTTAGAAACCAGGTTCAGTTCATCTGCATTTTTTCTTAATGCAGGAGCTTCCTCTGCCAGGATCTGCCATGCCTTGAAGCCATCTTCTTCATTAACAATACTTTTAAAGACTGCATTGCCTTGAGACAGATCGTTTACAAAGTCATCAAAATTGCAGGACTGTGCAGAAAAAAGATTAATAAGCAGCAGTCCTATTACCGTTAACAAGTTTCTATACCACATCATTTATGAAGTTTTTATTTTCCAGGCTGTACTCCAGAGTTTGGGCTTCTCCTGTTAGTTTATCTTTGTATAAAAATTTAACGTTATCCCCTTGTCGCCACATTTTTTCAAATTTCAGTTTCTCGAAGGGATATGTTTTTTGCAGCAGCTTTTGCTCTTTCAGATCCACTACCCAAACACTACGCTGTCTTAGGACAAAAAGTTTATCGCTCCAGAAGTTGTTTTCAATAAAAGTATTATTTGTTCCTATCTCTGCATCATACTTTTTCAAGCTAAGATCATGGGTATTCATGGTGATCAGGCCATAAGGGATAAATACAAATGCTCCATCTCCGGATTCAAGTTTAAATTTTTCTAAATCTGCTTCCAGTCCACATCCTTTTCCTTCATAGTCTAAAAGAGGATTCATCAACAAATTATCATCAACATATAACCTGAATCTCCATAAAGTAAATCCATAAAAGGGTTCATCAAATTCTGTTGCAATCAGTTTGATGTTTTTGAATTTAGATTCAAAAGTGTGAGGTTTATCTAATGCTAAGGACATAAAATGTTATAATGTATTTGTGCTTTCAAACGCATAAGTTTCCGTATTAAAAATTAAAGTATCATTCTTATCAAGCTCTTTATCTTTATATAAAAAATATATTTTGTTTTTTATAATCTACATTTTTTCAAATACTAATTTTTGATAAGAATAAATCTCTTCAATAAATCTATTCTTTACCATGTCAACAATACAAATGACTCTTTGGTTTAAGACGATAAGAAAATCATTTAAAAACAGATTAGAAATAAATTTATTATTATAATTCTCAATTGTTTTATCATATTTTTTGAGCTCCTGATTTTCAGTATTTAATACTAAAAGACCATATGGAATGAATACAAACTTTCCATTTGATGATTCTAAAACAAAATTTTCAAGGTTTTCCGGGAGTCCAAAAAACTTATTCTCATAGTTTAAATACTCATGGTGAAATACTACACCATTTATATATAATCTACATTTCCAAATTTCATATCCGTAATGAGGCTCATCCAGCTCCGTTGTTATAAGCTGAATATCATGAAATTTGGATTTAAAAATATGTAATTGATTTAATTGCATTTTAAATAAATTAACTTAACCAAACACCATGTAAATAAATTGACTCAAATGATTTTGTCCCTCCGAGACTATATATAACAACAAAGCCATTCTCTCTAATTATATAAAATCTTTCGGAAAAATGAGATTTTGTAGAACATCTAAGCCCTCTCTCATTATCAATTAATAACAAATTATATCTTTCAGATATTGCTTCTAACTCTTTCGAGTCAAAATTTTGTCCAACTTTTAATTCTTTAGCAGTATCAAATAGTTTTATTTTGTCATGATTAACTATAATAAAAGCTTTTGAATAATCATCATAATTCAAAGATGTTAACCAATTATCATATGTCTTATCAACAACTATTTCTTTTATACCATCATAAAATATGAAGTTTTCTATGCGTTTTGTATCCATAATTTTAATTTTCTTTCTCAAAAACAAATAAGATCTTATCCTGTGTATGAAGATAAATCTTTTCATTTTCTACCTGAATAGTCCCTATAATACAATGTTCTTTGGACAGTCTTTCATACCATAATATTTTCAAACTCACAGCATCTAATGCTCCAAATATTGCTCCTCTACTTCCAGAGTGCATATCTACTTCTCCTGATTGAGTAAAATAAATGATACCATTCTTTATAAACCATCTGGGAAAAAGCAAACGCTTTATTTCTGTAGATTCAAAAATATCGGTTATAGTATAAGTGGCTACTTCTTGGTTTTCTGTATTAAGAATAGAGATGTGGTCAGGGCTTAAAAAATAAAGATTGTCTCCTTCTAAAATCATCTGACCATATAATCCTCGATATTCTTTTACAACATTACCTGTCGAGATATCAACAATACAATTGTTAAAAATATCATTAGATAACGCATTTATAAATAATTTATCTTTATATAATAATATTTCCTGAGAAAAAAAACTGTCAGCTGAATTAAAAAAATCTAAGTTTCTAAGTTTCCAAATAGTAGTATTATTAAAAAAATCATAGCAATCTATTTGATGTTCAGAATAATTAACAAAGTGGTTATTTTTTATAAAAGTTACACTGCTATTATCAAAATAGTTTTGCTTCCATTGTATTTCTTTCATTTGAATATTATATAATAATAAATCATTTCCGGAAAATAAGGTTAATTTATTATTTGATATACTGCTATAATAATATCCTTCCAATTCTCCAATTATAGTAACAACATTATTTCGAGGATCATAATAAAAGTTTTTCCCAGAGAATATTAAATCCTCTACCAAATATATAACACTAGAAGGAAATTCTATTGAAGTTATTTCATCTTTAGTTAGCTCATAATATAGTCTATCATTTGAAATCCAGTATAGTTTTTTATCACTAATAACAAAACTTCTTACATCATCTATTTTATTTAAAAATTTTATCATAAGTACTTTCCTGTTTAAATTTATTTATCAAAAAATCAACAAAGTTGCCCTCATTAATTTGAATTGCGTGTTGAGGAAATAATTTCTTTACTTTTTCAACTCCAAGCTTTTCAATATTACTTCTATTCTCTGTGAGCCAATCTACCAATTTATCTTTAGTAAGATTAGTATTTTTCATTCTCCATTGTATCTCATCTAAAGAATTGGCTTTAAACAAATCCCTTTCTATAAACTGTTTTTTTATCGTACCACTCGTAATACTCCCCGGACCAGATTTGTATTCTATCATAAGATCTGTACCGGCTCTGCTACATCCTTTGCATACCAAATCTATAAAAGAGAAGGTTTCTCTTGCATTTTCTACTGCTACCTCCATCGTAAGGGTTTTGCTGGCGAAGGCACTTTCTTGTCCTAAGTCTTGTATAATCCAGTGTACACCCTGTCTGTAATTACCATTAGCTCCTATAAGAATACTTATGGTAGCATTAAAATTCTCCAGTTTGGTATTGTTTCTTGTTGCTTGGATACTTCTATTTTATTCAAACACATATAAATTATTAAAATGCTTCCCCCTCAGATACAATTTACCTTCGTGATAGACAGGTGTATCAAAAAACTCGTCTTCTTCCTGTGGAAAATCTTGTAATAATTCTACTTGTTGGGTGCTGATATTAAGATAGCCAAATTTTTTATTTAATCCTCTACCACTCACAAACCAAAGTTTATCATCATAGATTTCATTTACATAAGGTTCTAGTTTATGCTCTGCTATCTCAGGTATTTCCTTTTCTAAAACCAATTCTCCGGTTTTAGGGTTAAATATCTGATAGGTGCTATAAAAACCATAATATAGCTGGTCTTTTTCATTAAATGCTGTTGCTTGTATAAATTGGTGCTCACTGGTTATTTTGTAGTGATTTTGCCATAGCACAGCTCCAGTTTCTATGTCCAAACCTGTTAATAATTGATTTTTTTGAAATTCATTATAGCCTGTAAAAAATAGTACATTATCAATTAAATGGGGCTTTCCATCAATATTGAAACCCTCTGGAAGAGAATATGACCAAAGTATGTCTTCATTTTCTAGTGAGCATATTTTAAATTTAGAGAAGTTAAATCCATCATATACCAATCGTATTTTTTCATTTATTAGAAATCCATAAAAATCTGAATATCGATGTAATTCTTGATTATTTTGGTAAATTGAAACATAATCATTTTCGTTCCCATCCTCCCAACGAATAGAATAAATAGCATCACTGAAAATACTCGCTCCAACAACACCTTCTTTTTCTATAGATATTAATTTCACGAAATTCAAATCATAAATATCAACATAATAGGTGCTAATATCACAAATGCATCTATTCGCTAAAACACTATATGGTTTCCCTTTAAAATTAAATTTTAAATCTCCCAAATAAACTGAATTATCAGATTTTTTAATTACAAGCTTACTAAACTCATTAAAATTAAAACTAACAATACCTTTAATCAATTGTACTAACTTCATATTATTTCAGTGTAAAAATATTATCAAAATTATCTTTTAAATGCTTTTTTAGCATTTTTGAAGTGGGGTTATCTATACCTCTTAGAAATTTAGCTGCTAAATCATCTGTCAAAGGCAAATTATCAATAGCATTTATCATATTTGTTCTAAAATTTGGAGGGTTTTTAGCCCCATTAAATATCCACTTGATTTGATCTAGGCTACTAGCATTGGTAAGATCTTTCATAAATTGTTCTGCAAAATGCCCCGGTGGCACATTAGATACTGATTTGAATTCATAAAAGATTTTTTTTGACTGATTGGATATATCTGTTACATCTACAAATCGTCCTCCAAGATCGTTGCTGATATATTCTTCAAATTTAATGGTCTTGTTGGCAAATTCATCAGCATTGTTTCCTATATAATTTACAATCCGCTCCGTCACATTTTTTTATTCCTTTTCATAAATAAATAATGTATTGTCTTGTGTATGAAGATAGATCCTCTCATTTTCTACCTGAATTGTCCCTATAATACCATGTTCTTTAGGTAAGCTTTCGTACCATAATATTTTCAAATTTTCAGTATCTAATGCTCCAAACACTGCTCCTCTAATTCCAGCATGCATATCTGCTCCCCCCGATTGAGTAAAATAAATGATACCATTCTTTACAACCCATCTGGGAAACAACAGACGCTTGATTTCTGTAGTTTCAAAAACATCGGTTATAGCATATGTGGTTACTTCTTGCTTTTCTGTATTAAGAATAGAGATGTGGTCAGGGCTTAAAAAATAAAGATTGGCTCCTTCTAAAATCATCTGACCGTATAATCCTGGATATTCTTTTATCACATTTCCTGTAGGAATATCCAGACAAATACATTTGGTAACTCCTTCTGAATGAACAATAAAATAAAGGTGACTTTTATACTTCACAAGTTCTCTTTGGCATTCTGTGGCAGGGGCATCTAAAAACTCTGTGAATTCTTTTGTCCATATTTCAGCACCAGAATCTAAAGAATAATTTCTTAGAAATTTTTCATCAGGATGAACTTGTATATAATAATCTTGAGAAAAGATCTTCTCACCATACACATATGGAAATGTTATAAGTTTATCTTTTTTGTTAATTACTATTTTCTCCTCATCTTCAGGAATAAAAACTTCATAATTGAAATTGCATGAAAGATAATAATTACTATCTTCTCCCAATTTCACCCCTTCTTCATCATAAATAGTACTCCTATTTCCATCAAAAACTATAATTTTCTTATCATAAGATTTTATAATATGAGTAGTAGATCTATTAGTATTAAGTTTAAATTTTTCCTCAAGGAAATTATTATAAAAAGTAATATTTTCATCTCCAAACTTTATAAATACGCTATCTTTATCAATCAGTAGTATACCCGAATTTCTATATTTAATTTCTTTCATTATTTAAAAATTTTAGAAAAATTGTTATCAACAAAATTATCTATCTGTACATCTGTTACAACATTTGATCTTTCATTTATTTTAAAATAGCCTTTATATTTATTAGAAAGTGAAATATCATTCCCTTGTATGATATCATTAATTGCATTCTTATTATCTTTTAACCAAGATTTCAAATTATCAGGAGATATATTGGTATTCTTTGTTCTCCACTGTATCTCATCTAAGGAATTGGCTTTAAACAAATCCCTTTCTATAAACTGTTTTTTTATCGTACCACTCGTAATACTCCCCGGACCAGATTTGTATTCTATCATAAGATCTGTACCGGCTCTGCTACATCCTTTGCATACCAAATCTATAAAAGAGAAGGTTTCTCTTGCATTTTCTACTGCTACCTCCATCATAAGGGTTTTGCTGGCAAAGGAACTTTCTTGTCCTAAGTCTTGTATAATCCAGTGTACCCCCTGTCTGTAATTACCATTACCTCCTGTAAGAATACTTATGGTAGCATTAAAATTCTCTAGTTTGGTATTGTTTCTTTGTAAAGTAGAACCTAGTTTATCTAAATCGGTTAGGATTTCATCATAGGCTGCAGGATTATAACCATTCACTCTTGCCAATAGTTCATCTGAAAATCCTAGTTCTCGCAATTTATTATTTTTAATGGCATTGCTATATGCCTGCAAAGCTTGTGTATTTTGTCTTAATCCGGATCTGCCAGCCTTATAAAGCTGTTCATACGCATACATGGCATCAGGAGCTGTATTCATAAAGCTTCTGAATTCTGCCGGGTTCTTATCAAAATCCTTTATCAATTCGCTAAACCAACACTGAGAAAATCCTGTCTGGTAAATAGCTAGGCAAAGAATCCATATCAATTTAAATAATATTCTCATCATGTTGTTAATTACAAATTACACCCGTTTTTATTTTGCTTCTATAATTCTTCCATGCACTGAAAAGTTCAGAGTTCGGTTTGCTAAGTTCTATTATGACAGCTTCATCTACTTTTGCAAAATCCTGTAGGAAAGTCTGTTTCAAGTCTCCTAACTGATCTACAAGATTCTTAAGATTTGGATATTTTGCTAAAAGAGCTTCTATCTGTCTAACATCTATAGCTAAAGACTGTAATGCTTTTTCAACCTGTGCTGTCTCTTTACTTGCCACACGGGTAATTTCCGCACCGGTTTCTGCATTTTTCAGGATGGTGTATGCTCCTTCTTCTGCTAATATTACTCCTTTTGCCGCTAATTGGGTTTCCAGTTTTATAATATTGGTTGTTAATGTCTGCGACACTTTTGCCAGTTCTGCTATTTTCCCAACTTTGGTTACCGCCCATTCGCCTCCTGTTATTACTAAAGGAATCACCATTACTGTAATCTGCCCATAACGGTACCAACAAAGATTTCCTACTGAACCATCTTTTAACTGGGTTTTATCACATTCCGTGAAATAATGTTTTATAAACTGATCACCTATTTCTATTCCCTTTTGTATCCCATCAACCTGAGCATTTAAAGGTGGAATCAGAATTACCTTAAGAGCTTCCACAGGAGTTGCGCTTCCTTTCTGAGCTATACTTTTCAGATTATTGTAATAATTGACAGGTGCCATAATCTGTTGCTCTGCTCCGGATTTCACAAGTGAAACAACTCCATTCACAATCTCTGCAACATCCACCGTAGCGATCACTTCATGCAACGCACCACCAATAAACTGATTAGTCTTAGAGCCATTTACAAATTTCTTCTCATCCGTCATACAGTATAATGTTCCAAATAGTCCTCTATAACCAATCACCCCCATCTCCATTACAATCTGCTCAGAACGTAATGCATTTTTATAAAGAGCTGTATTCTGTAATTTCTCAAGCCCAACATTAACGTACTCGTTGGTACAGTTCTCGTCCGGAGCCTTACCAATATCTGGTAACGCATTACTTAACCATTCCGGCAGAGTAAAGCTGCTCTTTATTTTTACTTTACCTTCTTCATCCATTATAGCAACTACATAGTTCGTTTGTTTAATAGCCTCTTCCAATTTTTGCTGGTAATCAGGGGATTTTTCATCCAAAATAGTAAACTTAACTTCTTTTTCAGGATACTTTTCCCTTAATTTAGAGGCTATTAGTTCATTAACCTTCTGTAAAGTTTCTTCTCTTGTTTCTGTACCAGTTCCATTATCATCACCATTTCCACCCATAGGGATCTGTTGGTTATCTGCACATACATTAATAGGCTTATTGTTAGGGGTAAGTATTGGATTACTTAAATCCTGAACTTTTCGATTCACCAGATAGTATATACATTTATTTTTCGTATCCTGAATGACAAGTCTAAAATAATAATCTCGGTTTTTATCTTCATAACGGTTCCTATAAATTCCTTTCTCAGAATTAAATTCTCCATTAGAATATTTATAAGTGATTCCATTTAATTTGAAACTATAAAGCATTCCATTTGGATATCCTCCATTATTATCACTCGCTACTAAAATTACATCTGAACTGTCTTTACCATCTGCTTTATCAAATTTAAATGGTTTATTATTTGGCATTATATAATTGAATTCAGTTGAAATACTCTCTCCACTACTCTGTCCCTGGAACGCATACAGCTTAAATGCCGGATCATTGACCTGCTTCCATTCCAGATGAGAAAGTTCTTCTCCTGAAGTATAATCCATCAATAGATTCGTTCCTTTTTCAGGAGTTCCATAGGCTTTCCAAGGATGTTCCAGCTTGAATACGCCGTGTCCTAATTCGTGGGCTCCTGTTTTGGCAGGGCTATTTCCATACACATAACCGAATTGGCCATTCAGACGCATATATCCACTTTGTCCGGTTGAAGATTTTTTATCTGTTACAAACAGTACATATCTTGCATCAGTTCCTTTGTACAGGCTATTGATCTGTTGCTGCTGAGGGCTGTAAGTACTCATCAATTCAGAATCTTTACTATCAATAGTATCTCTGCTTACTATAGCACTGATATCCAGAACAGGTTCCTGTTTCACATTGAATTTGACTCCAATTTTATTGTAAATCTGATTCAGTTTTGCGCTTTGTGCCTGCAGATTAGATTGTGAAGCGGCATCCAGCGGAACCAAACTCACGTTGATATCTTCAGGGTTCAGGTGTACAAGACGGAAGCTGCTGATTACTTTTTGCTTGGAATTACTGTCTTTTGGCATCAATACCGCAATCACCTCTTCCTCAGCATAATCAAATGTACCGGGAAGTTTTAACTGATAGTTTCTTTCTGTAGCTGTCTTATTAAGCTCTGTAGCTTCAATAGCTTTTCCTGTTCCTAAGGTTTTAAAGATAATTTTACCATCTTTAAGGGAAGGATCGGAAATACTTACTTTCGCATCAAACAGTTCTGTCTGCTTATTAACAGTAGCCTTATAAGGAACATATATGGTATTGTTCTCTGCATCTTTTACAGAAGGATATTTGGATGTCGGAAGCTTCGTTTTTTCCGGCGTATCATATGCAAACATACCAGCAGCATCTTCTTTCCATTCTATTTTGATTCCTTTGGCTGTATATTGATTGACAGCAGCATTACTTCCGCTTCCGGAGACTCCATCTGTATTGGTTGAATTGGACGCTCCTCCTTCAGCAACCTTGCCTGTTTTGGTAACATTCCCATTTTCATCTACCGTCCAGATATTTCCGTCTTTATCCTTAATTTCATAGTCTTTTCCACCCGGATAATCCTGCTGGCTTGGAGACCCACCATTACCAGAATCACCAAACACCGTGATTTTTCCCGGAGGTGGTGTTGCCGTATATTTAATATCTACAATCGTATAATCTACGGTAACCTCTTTTACTCCGGCATCACCAAAAGTTTCTCCCAGCCCGCCGGAAGCATAATGTACAGCTGTTTCAGTCGGATCGTAAGTGGTTTCAACAGTTCCTTCAATCAGTTTTTTATCTGTATTAAGCTTAATATTTGTAAAGCTTACCTTGATTTTTGTATCAGCTAAATAAGGAACTTCAATAAAGCCTGTTCCTGTATAAATACCATTGCTCCCCTGGGCTGATAATACCGTTACCGGAAAATCTCCGGCTGTAAATACTTCATTATTCCCCAGCATACTCTGCAATGGACTCTTATTGGCAATATCCACTGACGGCATGATACCGCACTGATAATTATTATTTGAAGAGCTGCCATCTGTTGTGAAAAACTGAATTCCACTGTAGCTATATGCATTTCCGGCACTATTTCCTGAAGTCGTTGGATTGGTATCTCCAAAGGTTTGAGTGCTTCCACAGACAGTTCCTACGCGATACTCATATTCTGTTTTATCTTCAAGTCCTGTAAGAATGGCTGTTGCCTGATAACTTTGCTGGGTAGCCCATTCTGCACTGCTCCCTTTTTTTCGGTATTGAACATTGTACAAACCACCCGGCTGTCCTGCAAGACTCCATCGGATCTCTGCTCTTCCTTTACCTATATTCTTAGCCATAAGCAAAGTAGGCACCGCACAATTCTCTACATAGTCGAAATAGAAAATTTCAGACAGTCCGTTATTTTTATAAACTCCGTTATCATCTGTAGAATTAGCACCTACTACAGGATTTCCTGATTTTGCCTGTACTTGCCATGCATATCTTTTACCCGGCATAAGCTGGGTTTTATCTATTCCATAATATAAAGTAGGTGCATAAGTTTCTTCTCTCCAAAGTGGAGGAGCTGAAAGGAAACCTGAAATAGGACTCTGCCCCTGATCCCAAAGCTCTTTTAATGTAAAAATATAGCGGGTGTTTGGAGCGATTTGTCTTGGCATCCATTGAAATACCACCCCTCCACCGCCTCCATAAGGAGCTAATGCCTGTATTTTTTCTGCATTTTGCGGAAGGGTAAGCATCGGTGGATCATATTGTACCATAAAAACGGTGGTACATGTTTTTGAAGAAAGATTATTCTTTGTATAATAATCATAAGCCTGGAAACAAAACTGGTATACTCCATCTGCCAGAGGCTTTGAGTATTGAACAGCATTAATGCCAGCAAGGTTTTGTAATTCAAAAAGAGAACGCAGATCTACATTCGTCAGGGTAATATTGTTTCCCGGATAAAGCGTGAAAGGATTCATCCCCACCACAAAATCATTAGATCTTGCAATAGGAACTGCATTGAGCCCTGCCTCCAGAGAAAATTTAATCCCCGTCTGATGCTGCGGTTCCAAAAGGTCGGTCATTAAAACCTGCAGCTGCAGCTTATTATCTGTACTGGTTGCATAATCTGCAAGCCTAAGACTATAAGGCGGAATAACCACAGGAACCAGCTTGACAGGATATTGCTGCCCCATCACTTTCACTGGCATAAGACCTGAAATCAACAGTAAAAATAATGCAATGACTTTTATAGAGTAATGCTGTCTTTTTAGATATGATTTAAAACAATCTTTAATCATGTTCTGTGTTTTTATATTGAGTTATCGGATAAAGCTTCAACTTTATTTGAATTCATAGTTAATTTGTTTTTCAGTTCCCTGTTTGTCTCCCGGTAAGATATATCTGGCTTTCACATTATACTTTACATAAGGAATCGTTCCGAATGTAGATTCCAGTAAAGCATTAATGAGTGGAGATCTTGAAGTTTCAGGAGAGCCTACATATTTGGATGCTGCTTTAGAAACAAGTTCATACCAGTCCGCTTTATAATAACTGAACAGGTCGTATTTGAAAGGGAAAGTCTGTTTCAAAAATGCATTCCCTTTATCATTACCCAGATACTGCATATATGAAGTAAATACCGGGAATGCATTTGTTGGTGGAATTCCTGTAAAGTCATCATCACTTTCTGCTCTATTTAATTCTAATCCGTCAAATGGATAATTATTGTAGATAAGTCCTTTAAACTTACCTGCAAAGGAATCTTCCATTAACGCAGTAAGGTTAATTAATGGCTTATTATCCGTATACTTTGAACCTGAGATCTCAGTAGCATCAAAGTATTCATCAGCATTCATATTATTCTGTAATGTAACTATATCAGAGCTTAACTTGATCCATAACGGATTGAAATTTAAAGCAGATAACTTGTCTGACAATGTATTGTATTTACTGGTTCTGAATACATAAGAAAGCCTTTCAATCTCCCCGTTTTTAGAAAGACTTTGTGCCTTCTTGATTTCCGTAGTAACAGAAACTGCTGATCCGTCATTGCTTTCTTCCGTTTTCTCGGTATTTTCTACGGTATCATTGTCAGAAACACCATTAGATCCATTCTTATTTTTTGCAATCAGTGCTAGTGTATAATCCTTCTGTTTGGTAAGATCCGGCACCTTGA
Organism: Chryseobacterium sp. StRB126; assembly: GCF_000829375.1. Classification (NCBI taxonomy): domain Bacteria; kingdom Pseudomonadati; phylum Bacteroidota; class Flavobacteriia; order Flavobacteriales; family Weeksellaceae; genus Chryseobacterium; species Chryseobacterium sp. StRB126. The sequence continues at coordinate 2,303,236 of NZ_AP014624.1, read as the reverse complement.
AATTCACAATATTATCCGCCGTATTATAGGAGAAATTACTTTCTACAGGTGAATCTGCGGCAAACATTGTTGAAGTGCTCCAATTCGGATCATCAAACAGATAATCCTGTCCTCTTTTCAGCTTGATGTAGCCGTTATTGCTTTCGCCCTGATAATAATTTTCCTGTTCTGCTACCGGATAAGCATATTTTATATTTGATAAAGGAATAGCTTCCGGTGCTGATCCAGTGGTAAAAATACGCTCCTCTATTTCTATTGCTTTCTGACCATCAACCATTACTACTTCATACATTCCGTTCTTTTTCTCCATGAAACTTACCTGCGCTAAGGCCTTCATTGTTTTATTCGGAGGTAAAATATCATCGGAAATAAAGTTGGCAAAGTCTTTAGAATTGGCATATTCAATAGTTCCTTTAATCTCTTTACCCTGATCATCGATAATGGTCATTTTCTCCACTACTACTTTATAGGTGTGATCACCATCATCTTCAGGAATCACAATAGGTTCATTGACACGAACTCCAAAAGTAGCCTGTGGAATAGCAAAAACATCAACATTCATTTCATCTTTTTTAGGAGTAAGATCTGTAATGATCTTCATGCCACCAAGAACTGATGAATTTTCAAGGACACATTCTTCACCAAACTCCATCTTAAATCTAAAACGTCCTTTTATCAATCCACCAAGCAGATTGTAATATCCGCCAAGATATCCTCTTACCCAATATGGATTTGGCCCTTTAGCCTGTAAAAGTGCAGCCACACCAGCCTTGATGATTGGAATTTTCTTTTTGATGAACCAAAGCTTGATTTTAATCCCAAGTTCACCCTGTAAGTAAACATAAGCCTGGCCATTGGCATACCATCCATTGATTCCTATCTGGTCTCCGCCACGATTTGAACATTTGGCTTCCCCATAGTTCTTAAGCATAATATCTGTTCCCAATCCTGCCTGAAAGCGGGCATACAGGAACAATGCCGTCATATCCCCGGTATCAAACTTAAGGTGCGTCCCGAAGGCAAAACCTTTTCCATCTCCGAGGGCATTAAGATTACTCATATAATCCAGATCCTGTACCTGAAGCCCCAGAATTTCTGCAACTTCAACCGGCGGCGGCGGACTGCCCGGAATACGGGTTCCCACCATAAAGTAGCTGGAAGACTGTAAATAGAAACTATCAAAACCAACCTTAAGACCAATCATGTCACTAGGTGTACCAATGTGCATATACCATTCATCCGGTGCTATATGTACAACGGCCCATCCGGCACGGCCATTAGGGCCAATTCCTTTGATAATTCCTTTGGCAATATCAATAAATACATCTAAGCTTGCATGGAATACACTATTGTTAAAGTCATAGTTCATAGCCAGCTTAGCATAGATGGCTCCATCAATTTTTTCTGTAACAGGATATTGTTCGTCAACCATTTTGGTATCCAGAAAAGTATTGACTGTTTTATTATTTTTCAGATCCGACAGGAACTTGGAATTTCCGGTCATTTCTTTGAATTTCTTCTGGGTTCCGGCTAAAGCGTCTCCTGGAACCAGCTTAGTAAGATCAGCCATCACAACAGCTTCTCCAATAAATCCTATATTGGCCAACCCACCATTAGGATTCGTGGAAATACTGAACCCTGCCATGATATCAATAGTCTTATCCGTTGGAATGGAACCATAAATACCTGCTCTTAAAGCTAATCCAACAGTATTATCAGGTTTCAGAACCAAAGCTCTATTTTCATACGCAGGATTCATGCTCAGTTCCCGGTCAGGAATCATTCGGTAAAATGCACCTCCTGTAAACCCGGTAATCTTCAATGCAGTAGCTTGAATACTTAATCCTTTTACGGACCCTTCAAATCCCCAATACCTGAAAGTACTGTATCCAAAGGCTGCTGCTACTTCAACAGTAATTTTACTTAATGCTGTTATCTCTGCTTTAAGATTAGCTTTAAATCCATTTCCGTATAATGGATCTTTACGCATGATCTCAAGACTTCCTGAGATTTTACCAACACCAATATCTACATTGTTAAGTGCCAGCTTAGTAAGATTGAAACCATCATACTTCCATCGCTGCCTGTTATTCTCGCTTACGATCAAACCATTAATCATCATACCTCCTGTAGCAGAAAAACGCTCTTCCTGTAGACCAACGGTAACATTAAACCCTAAATTGGCCTGTGAACCGTCTGCTACCACAACAATATTGCTGATACTTGCCGGAAAGCCTGCTAATTTTTGTTCTCCTTTCACCCCAAAATACTGAACCGTCACAAACGGAGCTTTGGTCTGTAAGGTAAGCCCCTGGAATTCGATTCCTTTAAAATCGGCATCTTTTTTACTGTTAGGGTCATTATCATCTGCGGAGGAATTAGCGGCAATGGCCATACTTCCGTTAAGGATGGCTTTGGGAAGAAACTCTTTGTTTTTTACACGCATCTCAATAGAAGAACCTGCTGCAATGGTAGCTTTCGCACTCCATATATCAAAGTTAATATCATTGAGGGTTGTTACAGAAATCAGATACTGTTCTTCTGTGATGGCTCCTCTATAGCCCAAATAGTTAGGAATATTTGTAGAACTGTCATTATTTTTCTGAACCGGAAGTTGTATCTTCCCTTCCAGATTAGCCCCTACAATTTTAGAAGCGGCAAGGTCTATTCCAATTTTATCCAAAGAATATCGCCATGCATTTTCTCTATTGGTTACTCCTCGTTCTATCGGAAAAACATTATTGGCAGCAAAGCTTCCGGATACCCCGTAGGAATCAATCAAAAGATTATTGGCCTCAAAAGAAACGCGTGTATCAATATGATCTTCTGTTTTGAATTCCTGTGGAAGGCCAATATTTAGAGTCTGTACATATAAGCCTCTCCAGGATTCTGATCCTCCAATCAAATAGCCATGAGTATTGTAATATAGGGGGAACTGTACGCTGGGATCTGTCCTCAGGTCACTCAGGTCTAAAATAGCATTATTAACAAAGAAAGAAAAATAACCTTTATCCTGACTTTTAACCTGAGAAGTAATGGCAAAAGGACTGATGCTCACTTTCACCAAAATATCATTCCAATCGCTTGCTTTAAGTGCAAAATCACCACGAACTCTGTTGGTTCCGTTATTCCCAATTTCAGGGAGTACAGCTCCTTTAGCATCTAATGGGACAAGGAGATTTCTGGAAATCTGAACATTTCCTTTTAAAGAAAGCTCTTTGATTCCGTCACAATCCATTGTAACGTAAGTTTTATCATTTACGCTTTCACCATTATCTCTATTAATCCTTCCTCCTTCCAGAGTAAGCATCCACTGGTTTTGGTTAAAAGGCATATTGATATCTCCCAGCAACGAAAGTTTTGCATCACCTATGACTTTTCCGCCATAAGACAATTTTATATCTTCAGCTCCAAAAAACAATGTTTTCTTACCGTTTTCAGCTCCCTGCTGTGGTGTAGTAATTCTTGCATATACATTGATCAGAGCATATTCCGGAGTAAATTTAGCTTTGGTAACAACAATACTGTATTCTACATTAGACTTATTCTCTTTAAGCCCGATGGGTAATTCAGTAAGATCGTTAGGATTAATTGTACTTGTAAAATGTCCGCTTTTTTCAAGTTCTTTGAAAGCCCCCATTGCCTTACCAATCTCTTTGTCGTTTTCAGGATCATTTTCTACAAAGCCTGAGAACTGATCAAAAGGAAATTCGTATAAAGAATTGGTTGCAGGTTTGTTAAGGAATGAAAAGTTTTTGTGTAGTTGAAGGGAATCTTTTTTATTATATTCACTAGCCTTTGTGGGAACAAAAAGAAGGCACATAATAAAAATAAAATATATTTTCGTCATGGTTATTGTGTTTCCTGCAAAATTAGGAATTTAATTCTAACTATGATGATAAAATTATAAAAAAAACTATGTGATAGACAAAACCATACGTCTCTACAACTTGTTATTCAAAGAAATTACCACATTATTGGAATATTGAGTTCTGATATCAAGAGACAAAAGTTAAGCCCCCTATAAAGTGCCTGGGGAAATAGTCGATAAAATTCAGATACATTCTTGTTGATGCAGGCATAGAGAAAGTTTTATAGATAAAGCCCATAGTATTTATTCTTACCTTGTAAAAGTGGTAGGCTGAGATAAAGAAAAACAGACTCTTAATAAATGAGAGATAATTTCACATCAAAGACAATGGAAATAATAACTTTTTCAAATATTATACTTTTCTAACTCTTTTTGAAGTTTATCTATTTCTGCTTTCCGCGAGGCAACATAATCTTGAATATTTTTTATAATAGTATATGGGATATTAAAATTTTCAAGTGTATGATTATCTCTCTTTTTTTGAGAAAAGAAATAATCCAGTTTATCCTCATCTTCTATTTCAGATATTTTTTCATCCAAGTCTGGCTCATAAATGTCATCTAAGTTAATCTTTAAAAACAATGCTATCCTTTCTCATTCATCTTTAAAAATTCTAACATCTCCATTTTCTTTTCGCCTATAATTAGATACATCCGTTGATAAAAACATCTGCAATTTCTTTTTGTATATATCCTTTTTCTTTTCTAATTGAACGTAATTTTTCTTTTTTCATAACTTATTAAAATCATTATGTGTATCAACTATTACATTTATTACACCAACCAGAATTTCTTTTTGAAATTGAAAATTATGCAAATTATTTTTTACTTTGTAAAATAACTGTATCAAAGCTCAATAATCTGCTTATTATTATTTTAACAAGAACATTTAGAATTTCAGTTCATCCCACTTTTCAAGAACAAATTATTTTTTGTGTATTTCTTGTTTTTCAATCTTTTAATTCAATCTTTAAACTATCAATTGTTTTATTTTTAGTAGCCATAACTAATTTTGTCCTTATATTTTTGAGAGCAATTAACAAATAGTATAAAACATATTAACTAGGTATTTCATTTTTATGTTATTTATAATTAGTAGAAATTGAAAAAAGCATTTTTGCATTTACTTTGAAAATTCACATGAGACTCTTCATTTTGGGACAGGCACATATAAGTAATATTTATGTTAAAATATACTTTAATAAAGTCACAAAAGATTGTACCGATTATCTTAAGCGTGATCAAAAGAATAAGTATAGAAGCAATATTGCATTCGGATCAACTATATATGTTGGACAAGGCAATGATGCTGGTTTTGCAGAAAGTATAATCAATGGTTCTATTCTTATAGAATGGTTTTATGGCAATCATAATTATTTTGATAAAACTATTGATTCCAATATACATTCTGACGCTGTGGAAATATTAGATACAGATGATTTTTATTTTAAAGATTTCCACAATGAAGATTTTTTTTATCTAAATTTTGGAAAATATCATTTAAATGAAGAAACTTTCAAAAACAATTATCAATAAGTCTTCAGGAATCTACAGGTTTAGAAATAATTAAACGAAATGTCAGATTGATTCGTTCCTTCATTGATGTATTTGATTTTGCAATCCTGTGTTCCCAGTTTTCCTGAAGATCGCCTTTCATAATCAATAACGATCCATGAGGGAGTGGTAGGCTGTATTTGCTTTGATGATGATCCTTCTTTCTGAAATCAAAGTTTCTGGTTTGTCCAAGACTGATGGATGCAATGACAGGTCGCTTTCCATATCGACTTTCCTTATCCCGATGCCAGGCAACGGAATCATTTTGGTTAAGGTATAGATTTAACAAAACCCCATTGAATTGGCAGCCAAATTCATTTTCAATTCTTTGTTTTAATGAAAACAATTCAGGAGTCCATGGATTGGTTGGCTTTTTATCTGCTTCAGAATCATTATACTTTGAATCACCATACCAGGCCGTTAATCTTGGAGTAAGTACCATCTTATCGTACATTTTTTGAGTACGTTGTTCCCAGGGAGCGGTTTCTAATAATTTATTTTTAAGCAGATCGGCTTCTTCCCCGCTCAGGAAATTCTCTCTGTATTCCAAAAGGTCTTTTGGAAACTCATAAAACTCTTCTGCATCAAATAAACTAAGCTGACTCATTGTAGTTTTTTCTTTAAATTATTTAACTTTGTCTTATTCCGTTTCTTCGGAATAATTTTTTTCATCATTTGTGTTTTTTAGCTTCCCTTCGGGGAAGTTTTTTGATTATGCCATGTACTCAAAATGAATTCAATTCTTATCTCCCATTTTTTCTTTGATCTGTCTGATATCAGTTTTAATTTCTGTGATAAAGTTTTGAATATGATGTTCTGAAAATTCATCAGGTTCATATTCTTTGGTATTAATACTACAGGCAAATTCCCAGATTTCTTTAATTTCAGGTAATGCTATCTTATAAGGCTCATAAAATTGATTGTCAGCTTTTACCCAGATACCATCTGCTTCATGAAACTGAAATCTTTTGTAACTGATACCATCATTGGTGGTAATGAAAACATACGTTCTGTCCGTTTTCAAATCCGAAAGATTTTCTACATATTTTCCCACGATATAGGTTCCGTTCTTATAGGGTGGCATTGAATCTCCGTCAGCCGGAAATGCCCTGAACTTACCTCCTTTTAAAAAAGGTAATGAAATGGTCTCCAGACTTTCAATGTATTCCGGATCTCCATAGCCATTCAAGTAGCCCATAGAAGCTTTTTGGGGAATAATCTCAATCTGATTGTTTCCATCTTGATCAACCCTTATAGGCAGAACAATCCTATTCTCAGGAAGCTCCATGAGTTCATCGATAGAAAATTTTCTGACATCTACAGTCAACAATAGGTCGATACTAATGTTATAGAATTTAGAAATTCTAAGCAATATTTCAATAGGAGGTTCTGTTCTGCCATATTCATAGGCGACATATCTGGATCGGGTAAGAATTAATAGATCTGCCAGTTCTTGCTGAGTCATATTTTTCTTTCCCCTCAAAAACACGATGTTATCAGAGAATTTTGACATTGTTACAATTTTAGACAACAAAAATACAAAATATGTTTCAAAACGTAACTAATTTTGTAACATGGAAAGAGCAATTGTACATATGGATTTAGATACGTTCTTTGTTTCCTGTGAAAGGCTGAAAAACGCTGAGTTGGAGAAAAAGCCTGTGATCATCGGAGGTGGAGACCGTGGTGTTGTGGCGTCCTGCTCTTACGAAACCCGTTTTTTTGGAGTAAGGAGTACAATGCCGATCAAAATGGCTTTGCGGCTATGCCCCGAAGCTAAAGTCATTAAGGGAGATATGGAAATGTATTCCAATATGTCCCATATGGTAACGGAGATTATTCAGGAAAAAGTACCTGTTCTTGAAAAGGCAAGCATCGATGAATTTTATTTGGATCTTTCCGGAATGGATCAGTTTTTCGGATGTTACAAATGGACACATGAAATAGCGGAAAGCGTGCAGAAAAATACAGGTTTACCGATAAGTTTTGCTCTATCCACTAATAAGACCGTATCCAAAATCGGAACCGGAGAATCAAAGCCAATCGGAAGATTGGAAGTGAAACAGTCTGACATACAGCCGTTTTTAAACCCGCTTTCGGTAAAGAAGATTCCTATGGTCGGAGATGTAACCTTTCAACTGCTCTCAAGACTGGGGATCAGAACGATACAAACACTTTCTGAAATGCCTGTTGATGTGCTTGGGCAGCTGATTGGTAAAAACGGATATGAACTTTGGAAAAAAGCACATGGAATTGACGAAGCCCCTGTAGTTCCTTACTCTGAACGAAAATCCATCTCTACCGAAGATACTTTTGCTCAGGACACCATCGATATTCAGGGTATCCAAAGTATACTCTCTGGAATGGTTGAAAAACTCTGTTATCAACTTCGTGCAGAGAAATGGCTGGTATCGGTAGTGGTGGTAAAACTCCGCTATGCCAATTTTGATACGGAAACCAAGCAATACAGAATTCCTTACACCTCAGCTGACCATACCCTGCTTAGGTATGTTTTAGAACTCTTTAAAAAAGTATATACCAGGCGTATGAGAATCAGGTTAGTAGGAGTAAAGTTTACCGGACTGGTTCACGGATGCCATCAGATGGATCTCTTTGAAGATACGGAAGAGTTGATATCTCTGTATCAGACAATGGATAAAATCAAGAACAGGTTTGGGGCAACAAGTGTAGGAAGAGCTTCAGGTTTATTAAAATAAGTACAAGATGTTTCTGAATTGTCATTCTTATCACAGCCTTCGGTATGGAACCATTTCTATTAAAGAACTGGTTGATCAGGCTGTACATTTTAATATTAAAACCCTGGCTCTTACAGACATCAATACCATTACCGGGATCTATGATTTTTATAAGCTTTGTCAGGAGTATAATATCAGACCGATCGTCGGAGTGGAAATACGGGTTCAGAATGAACTGTATTATATCTGCCTGGCCCGAAATCAGAAAAGCATTGCAGAAGTCAACAGGCTTTTAACAGCTTATAATTGTGATGGCATTGAAATTTCTAAAGCCAATCCTGATTTTAAAGATACTTTTGTTATTTACCCTCTGGAGAATATTCCGGAACAATTATCAGATCATGAATTTATAGGTATCAGACAGAACCAGCTCAACCTTTTGATTCAACCGGAATTGAAACCGTTCATCCATAAAATGGTCATCCTGCATCCGGTTACCTTTACCACTCATGAAGAATATGAGCTTCATAAAATACTAAGGGCTATCGATCACAATACATTGATCAGTAAACTTACAGAAGCTCATTACTGTAAAGACAATGAAATGTTTACGGATAAAAAAGAGCTTCTGGCTCAATTTTACCATAAGCCACAAATTATTGAGAACACAAAATATATTGTCAATACCTGCCATTTTGATTTTGATTTTTCAACCCCTAAAAACAAAAAAAATTTTACGGATAGCAGGGAAAATGATTTTGAGCTTTTAAAAAAGTTAGCGTATGAGGGACTTTCAAAAAGATACTCCGAAGATAATCTACAGGCAAAAGCAAGAGTGGACAAAGAATTAATGGTTATTAAGCAGCTTAATTTCTGTGCCTATTTCCTGATCACTTGGGACATTCTCCAATACAGCAACCGGATGGGATTTATGCATGTAGGAAGAGGCAGTGGTGCCAATTCCATTGTCAGTTACTGCATCGGAATTACTGATATATGTCCTCTGGAACTGGACCTATATTTTGAGAGGTTTTTAAACCTCAACCGTAAAACACCTCCTGACTTTGACATTGACTGGAGCTGGCAGACCAGGGATATCATCCTGGAATATATTTTTGATAAATACGGAAAAGATCATGTTGCCTTCTGTGGAACCAATGTTGAATTTAAATACCGTTCTATTTTCCGAGAAGTAGGAAAAGTTTTCGGTCTTCCGAAAGAGGAACTGGATACGCTCGCAACAAAACCGATCCACGAACATGATAACAATTCGGTATCCAGACAGGTTCATTACTACGGAAAATTGTTGGAAAAGTTTCCTAATCAGAGAAGCATGCACTCCTGTGGGATTCTTATATCAGAAGAACCCATAACCAATTATTCTGCACTGGAAATGCCTCCCAAAGGTTTTCCGATTGTACAGTTCGATATGTACACTGCTGAAGAAATTGGTCTTGAAAAGTTTGACATTCTTTCACAGAGGGGTTTAGGTACCATTAACGACACAGTAAAACTGGTGAAGGAAAAAAAAGGTATTGATATCGATATCCGGGATATATCTCTCTCAAAAGATGAAGCCCAATGCAATGAATTCTTAAGTTCCGGAAAAACCATCGGCTGTTTTTATATTGAATCTCCAGCCATGAGGGGGTTGCTCAGAAGGCTTAAATGTGACAATTACAAAGTCCTGGTAGCTGCCTCGTCTATCATACGTCCCGGTGTTGCCCAAAGCGGGATGATGCGGGAATATATTTTCAGGCATAACAATCCCTCAAAATTTGAATACTTCCATGATGTTTTTGAAAAAGAACTGGGAGAAACCTATGGCATTATGGTGTATCAAGAAGATGTTATTAAAATTGCCCTGCACTTCGGAGGATTATCCGCCCCTGATGGTGACGTCCTGAGACGGGCCATGAGCGGTAAAGGCAGGTCTTTATCTGCATTACAGAAAGTAAAAGATAACTTCTTTGAGTCCTGTAAAAGATTAGGACACCCCGAAAAGTTATCTATGGAAGTATACCGTCAGATCGAATCTTTTGCAGGATACTCATTCTGTAAAGCACATTCTGCTTCCTATGCTGTGGAAAGCTATCAGAGCTTATACCTCAAGGTCTATTATCCTATCGAATTCATGGTCTCCGCTATTAATAACGGCGGAGGTTTCTACAGAACGGAAGTCTATATTCATGAGGCTAAGATGTCGGGAGCTACTATCCATAATCCCTGTGTCAATTTAAGTGAATACCAGACAACGGTTTATGGCTTGGATGTGTATTTGGGATTGATGCATTTTGAAAAACTGGAAACAAGGTTAGCACAGCTGATTCCTGAAGAAAGAACCCAAAATGGAGAGTATACTTCCTTGGAAAACTTTGTGAAAAGAATTCCTATTGGCATCGAAACACTACAAATTTTAATCTTTATCGGAGCATTCCGCTTTACCGGAAAACAGAAGCATGAGTTGCTGATTGAATCAAGATTTCTCCTGGGACATAATAAGGTTCCTTTCAGACATTTGACTTTACTGGAAGAACCTCAAAAGGATTATAAGTTACCTAGTATAGAAAGAAATAAGTTTGAAGATGCTTTTGATGAAATAGAAATATTAGGATTTCCTATTTCATTCAGTCCTTTTGATTTATTACAAACCCGCTACAGAGGTTCTGTTTTGGTAAAAGATTTATTGAAGTTTCATAAATGTCAGGTTAAAATGCTGGCATATCTTATTTCAAGAAAGCATGTACCCACCAAAAAAGGATCGATGTATTTCGGTACCTGGATTGATGCTGAAGGAGAATATTTTGATACCGCTCATTTTCCAAATTGTCTTGAAGAGTATCCTTTTCAGGGAGGAGGCTGCTATCTCTTATTAGGAACGGTAGAGGTCGATTTTCACTTCCCCACTGTTACCATCCATAAAATGGCCAAAATGCCTTTTATTCCGGATCCAAGATATTCAATGGATAAAGAAAAATCATTGGAAGCTCAGCGTAATTTGCATGAGGATGTTAGTATGACTTTTAGAAAACCGTATCCCCAGGAACATGAAATTGGATTGCCAAGGCGGAAAACACATAAGCTATTATCAATTACTCATGTTAACAACACATTAATAATAATTATTCCTATTTTTTCGGAATATTTTTTTGCAGTTATTTGATAAAATAAATATCATAGCAGATCAAATTCAAAATTGGTAGACTTCACTGTTTTTGAAAACCTATCCTTTAAAAAATTATAAAACTTGAAATTTGTATAGTTATTTAATTATGATGGAAATTAATAAATAGAAATTAAAATAGTAAAAATAACTATTGCAAATACGTTGTATTTTCTTTTTTTAGTTGCCCTATAAAATAAGAAGGAGTCATTCCCGTTTCTTTTTTAAAAATAACCGCAAAAACTTCTCTGGATGTGAAGCCACATTGTTCTGCTAAATAACTGACCTTATATTCTCTATATATAGGATTTTTATAAAGTTTATTAGTGATATAGCCAATTCTTAAACCATTAATATAATTATTGTAGCTTTTTCCTTTATGTTGTTTTATAATTTCAGATAAATATCTGGGGTTTGTATTCAGTTCACTAGCAAGAAATGTAAGGGTAAAGTCTTTTCTTATAAATTTCTGTGAGTCTTCAATTTTATTCAGCTTCAACAGAATATTATTTATAGTATCATTTTTAATAATAAGACCTGATGTTTTTTCATTGGGATAAGTGGTACCTCCATTATTTTCTATGACCAGAACTTCAGCTGATATCTTATTTTCTTCAGCAGATTCTGATTTTTTTAAGTTTTCAATGATCTTCTCATATTTTAGATGTAAGTTATGGTTTCTTTTTTTCCAATAAAGCCACCCTCCTGACATTGAAAGCACAAGTAAACCAGCACCCGTTATCATCATTCTATTCATCAGGCTTCGGTTATCGTTCTCTTTTTCAGACAAAATATGTTTCACAGGGGTATTGATCGTTTTCTTTTCTGCATTTACAATACTATCATTCAACTTGGTAAATTTCTCCATGTATTCGGAAGATTTTCCTTTATTTCCCTTCTCTACATAGGATTTGAACATAACTTCATATATATCTCTACGGATATATGGGAAACTGAACTGTTTTTCCATGATAGCAGCTTCCTTAGCGTACTGTATGGCATTGTCATAGTTTTTCTGATCAAAATACAGCCATGCAAATTCATTTAAAACCAATACCTCGGTTTGTATATTTATTGAGTAATTCTTATTTCTGCAAATTTCTAAAGCTTTGGTAAAATGATTTTCCGCTTTTTTAAGGTTTCCTTTTGCCACACTGGTCATCCCAAGATTCATATAAGCTCTTGAAATTAAGTAATACTTTCTGTTTAGATTTTTTTTATCGGAGGTCATTTTTAATGCTTCATTTAAACTTTTTTGTTGATAAAAAATTACAGAGTCTATAGGTGTGTTAATATGGGCCATATAGGTTGCCATCCCAGTATAAATAAGAGATCTATAATAAAACCTGGAATCAGAAGATTTAATTTTTTCAGATATTTCTAAAGCTTTATTAAAATTTTTTAAACTTTCGTCATTGAAACCCAATTCAGTATATGCAGAGGCTCTGAGTCTAAATGTATTTGATAAATTTTCCATATCTTCCATGCTTTTTGATAGAAGTTCTGCTTCTTTGCTAATTTCAATTACTTTCTTGAAATTTCCCACATCAAAATACTTTGTCAGTTGAATCATAATACTGCCAAGCATTCCTTTTTTATAATCAATTTTTTTAGCTGAATTATAGCATTCTATTGAAAGCTCAATCGTTTTTTTAGGATTTGTACTATTTAGTTCCTTTAGCGCATTAATTTTTTTATCCAACTCCTTTTCAGATAAAGATTGCGAATTGATAGCTATAAAAAAAAAGCACAGGATGGAGAAGATAAAATTTTTCATAGTTACTAATTTTATAACATACAATATAAACATTAATTTAAAAATATTAGTTTAAATTTTATGTTACATTTTCGTAAGTTATCACACAACAAAATACAATTGACCTTCTCAATTACAAGTAGATAAAATGGCAAAACTCCGTTTTGATTCATTATAATTTCTGAATAGAAATAAACCGAATACCAAGATTATCTTTGCATAAAATAATGTAAATTAAGTATAAAAAAGAACAATAGATGTGGATGATACAATTGCTGCAATAAGATTATTTTTATATTGATTCTAATCTCAAAATCAACACTTTTGGCTCAAGTATCATGACACCGGAAAAAATCATTTCCCATATTAATGAAGGTCTTTGAAATTATAATAATTCCTAATTTCTTTTACGCTATGCCAATCAAAATTTCAATTAAAACTCAATAGAAACTTATTGTGCTTAAGGTTTGTCTTTTTAATTGTTAAATATAGGAAACCTCGCTTATTTTATTATTGGCCAACTGCTCAATCCTAAAACTATAACTTCTAAAACCATATAGAAATTAAACTATATGTGTTGTTTAAAATATTCTATATTTCAGCAAAAGAATATTATTGTTCAACATTTAGTCTATCATTTGTATTCTTCTCTCTATTCATTATACTTATTCAGCCATTTGTAAAGGGTTGTTTTGGGTATCCGGTATTTACTGATGACCTCTCCCCTGGTCATTTCACCTTTATTGATTCTATTGATAATAAATTCTATAATTTCTTTTGTATAAATATTTTTACGAAACTGAAGTTCTTGAATCTCAACCTTTTTTTTGGTTCCTGTCTGGCTATATACATTAGCCGCTGGAGGAGCATATAAAACCAAATGCTGGGAATACAATCTGAAAAAATCATATTGTAATAGCTGAGACCATTTGATTAAAATATCCGTACTTACAGTATCTGAACCATACATTTCCTCAATATTCTTAGCCTCACAATTAAAAAAATTACACAGACGTTCTATTTCTATATGATTTTCTTTTACACTGTTCTCAAGTAATTGCCCAATTTTAATTTGTTTTAAATCCATCATAAGTTCATTTGTTTTATCATTTGTCCATTGATTCTGTTGGCTAAATATTTTATATCTAAAATGTATATCACTGGATCTATTTAAAGTACAACAATATGACTTTAGAGTAATACAGAAAAAAGAACCTGGTAATAAATTCTGAATACATCACGATAAGTGATTAAAGTCTTTCTTTCAGACTCCATCAATTAATCATAATAACATAATATTATTATTTGTCAAAACATTAGAATTAATCTAATGAAAGACCATCCTGCATAAACTTATCATTTAAACTGCTGATAAAGTATGAAGGAGTAATTCCTGTGTCTTTTTTGAAAGTAACAGCAAAAACTTCTCTTGATGAAAACCCACATTCATCAGCCAGATAACTTATTTTATACTCTCTATAAATAGGATCTTCAATAAGTTTCGTTTTAATATAAGCTATTCTTAGGCCGTTAATATAACTACTATAACTCTTTTTTTTATGCTCCTTTATAATAGCTGAGAGATATCGCGTATTGGTATCAAGGTCGCTGGCCAGAGAGCTGAGACTTATGTCTTTTTTTATAAATTTCTGAGATTTTTCGAATTTAGCAAGCTTATCCAAGATCGACCTCGTTGTATAGTCAGGTATATGTATATTTTTTTCATGGGAAACTTTCAAAGGTTCATTTGGCTCTGCCGTACTATTTCCTGCGTCTGCAATATCAGGTTTATATAACTTTTTCCATACAACGATACAGATTATAAGAAGAAGAATAGCAAGAAGAATAGCAAGAATAATCCAGATTACAATATTATCCTGTTTCCTTTCCGTGTTATCCTCTTGTTTTCCGATTATAGATTTTTCCCCATTGATATCCGCTACATTCTTCTCTACATTTACAAGGCTGTCATTGAGCTGAATGTAAAGATTGGTGTATTTTCTTGCGAGTGCTTTCTTTTTTAATGATGAATATGTTTTAAAAGCAATTTCAAAAACGTCTCTGCGGACATAAGGCATACCTACCTTTTTTTCTTCTCTTTCTGCCTGAGCTGCATAGTGTGCAGCTTTATCATAGTTTTTCTGGTCATAATATGTCCATGCTAATTCATTGAGTATACTTACTTCAAGGTCTTTATGAATATGATACTTTTCATACTTACAAATCCCCAGCGCTTTTGACAATTTATTGATAGCTTCTTTAGTATTTCCTAAAGCTATATTCATCATTCCCAAATTCATATAAGCAACAGCCAAAGTTTGGTATTTTTTATCCTGAAAATCTTTATGGTCATCAATACTCATAGCGCTTTCCAGGCATTCATTCTGATAATACATTACTGAATCAATGGATGCATTCACATGAGAGAAATAGGCTACAAAACCCTTATATACAAGAGCTTTCATGTAATTTTTATCATTTTGAGATTCTAGATTATCTGCAGTCTTAAGGGCTTTTTTTAATTCTCGAAAGCTTTCATTATCAGCATTCAGTTCAAGATAAGCAGATGCTTTAAGTCTATGAGAATTAACCAGTATTGTATCATTTTTACCAGCCAATTTTTCAATCTCATTACATATTTCAATTGCTTTTTTAAAGTTTCCAATCTCGCAATATTTATTAATAAGCAAGCTGCTAATTGTAAGTATTCCTTTTTTGTCCCTACTATTCCTCGCGATTCGATATATATCCGTAGAGATAGCAATTATTTTATGGGGATTATTATCAGGAAGGTTTTGAATCTTTTTAATTTCTTCTTCAATTTGGGATTCATTTATTGACTTTAAGCTTGTAAAAGAGAGTATACAAAACAAAAAAATCAATTTTTTTTTTCTATCATTGGTCGTGTTTGTGTTAACAAATTAAATCATAACCTATTGATCTATACAAAAGAACAATGTGAGTTTTTCATAATTCAACTCGTATTTAATCAATGTTAAATATTTAGTATTCAAATAATTAAATACAATATTATTCCTATTGGATTGATTTATTCTTATTAAAAATATTTTCCGAAAAAAATAGGACATATTCATAAATCATCTTGTGTTAAATTTTCTATAGCAGAGATAAACACGTAGGTTTGCAGACCTGTTAATCACAGGCAGGTTAAACACCGAACTAAAAAACAACATAAAATGAACAAAAAATTATTGACTGCTTTTGCTGTCTCATTATGCTTTTCACTTTACGCTCAATCCAATAGTGTAGGTGTCAGCACTTCCACTCCCACCGAAACTTTAGACATAAACGGTACAGAAAGAATAAGAGAGCTTCCGGTAGACGGAACTTCAAATGTTATCTATACTAAACCGGATGGAACAAAATCCGTTAATAAAGACCAGTCTTTCAAAGCTCTTAAAACTCTTGTAGCTGATGCTAATGGTGTACTAGGTTCCGTAAACTGGATGCCTGCACAGCCTTTCAAAGTTATTAGCGGAGCCGATGGTTTGGATGCCGTACCAAATACCAGTACAATATCTGCCGTAAACGGGGAGCTAACTACAACACCAGTTTTAGCAACAAAAACCTTTACTCTGTCTAAAAAATCAATGGTTACATTTTCCTATAACATTTCCGCTTCTGATATACTAAAAGCCAATGGAGGCACTCTTTTGGACGGTACTTCAAAAAAAGTGGGTGCTAAATTGATTTTAAACTCAAAGGACATTATCGATTCCGGAATTCCTTTTACCAATAGCGGTGAGAAATATGCCTTTGGTTTTTTTTACCTGAACGGAAACAGAAGCATTATATTAAACGAAGGCACCTATACTGTTAATCTGGTTGGTAACGTATTTGCCTACATTGGTGATACTGTAGGAATAAGGGCCACCTTTGGAGCTACTTCTACAGATCAGTTTGATATTATTGCAATACCTGTTCAATAATTTATCCTGCCTAATCGAAAATTATATTTCTTTAGAAAACAAAATACAATATAACATTCATTATTAACATTCATTATTAACATTTTAAAAATCATTTACGATGAAAAAAACATTATTCGCAGGATTATTACTTGCAACATTAGGAACCTCAAATATCAGTGCAAAAACACTAAATATTAAAGAGACTGAAACAGCACAATGCTATAGACAAGTATGCACACTAATTACAGTAAAAGAAGGAAATTGTAACGTTACTTATAAAGTGACAAAAACTTATTTCCTTTGCTTTGTTGTTTGTGAAAACAGAACTGAAGTAAAAAGAGACTGTTCAGGAGGTGGAAATGGCAAAGTTACAAAGTAATTTTTAAGTAATCATCAACAAACAAATTTTGTATAAGAAAGGAGACTCAAAAGGTCTCCTTTTTCTGTATAAAACGTTGTTTATTTAACATTTTTTTGATATCCGTCTATATTACCTATTTTTCCATTTGGTTATTGTATTTCTGATCAGCTTAAAGTGATAGGCAAGCTGCACCTTATTCAGGTTATTATTTTTCTGATATTCCAATATTTCGAGGATATCATTGCTGCTGTGGGATCTGTATCTTTGATTAAAGGTTTCTATTAATTTATCTGCCTATCCAAAAAATTTTTAAATTCATTTATTCTCTCTGAATATTTATCAGAAAGGATATCGTGATATATCCTTTTAGAACTAGGCATTAATTGTTGTATTTTTTCACCCATTTGTATAGTGTTGTTTTAGGTATTCCATAATCATTTATAGCTTCACTACAGGTTTTTTCTCCTTTATTGATCTTTTCAAGGATAAAATCTCTCATCTCCTTAGTATAAATGTTCTTACGGAATTGAGGTAATTGAGTGTTTACATTTTTATTTTGTTCTTTTTTAAACGGACAATAAAGTATTAAATGCTGGGAATAAATTCTGAAGAAATCATACTCTAATAACTTACTCCAACGCAATAATGTATTGGTATCCAAGTTTTTCTCATTATACATGCTGATAACCTCTTCTTCAGAACATTTGAGAAAACTACAGATACGAGACATATTTATCCCGCTCTGCGCAACCGTTTCTTTAATTAATACCCCAATATTTATATTTTCTAAATTCAAATCAAGTGTTTTTTAAGTATTGTTATAAATAGCATTTCTACATCTGGAAAATGACCACAGCATTTGATTTTTTCAAAACCGTGGTCATATCAAATCAATATAATTTGCTGAATAAATATTCTTTGCTATTTTCAGCTTTTAGAATACGCTTACAAATCAATTTGTCTTTTGCTTTCCGCAAGGATATTAATTGAATTAATGAGGAATTTAAAGCTATCATTAAGCTCTCCGCTGGCCGCTGCGTTAGTTGTTTGCTGTGCATAAAACGGAAAACGGTAATGGGAAACAATTTTAAATTGAACATCCGTATTGGCTGGTATATCCACCCCGCCGGCCAATGTTATTCTTAAAGGAACCCCTTTAATATATCGATTATTGCATGTGATTCCTGAGTGTGACCACGTAGATCCGCTATCTGTAGAATAAATTACTTCATAGAACACCATAGCCCCCCCCTGGTCATAACCATCCACATCACTTCCGTTTTGATAGAGACGATCTTTTTTTCCGGAATAAGATAATGTACCACCATGATTCTCCCAATCCGCAGTTAATGAACCTGAATTTAGCCATTCTCTGTTATAATTTGAATTCAATGCAGCAGCTGTAGTATATCCGTAATTGGGAGTAGCAACTGATAAAGTTCCATTAAGATAAGTAGGGATAACATGTCCGAAAATAAAAGCATGAATGAATACTTTCTGATTAAAATTAACTCTTAGATTAAAATCTGTGTTGGGAACAGTTGCATACCCGGACATTTTGGTGTTTCCATTGGGTAGATCACTACAATTGGTTACTGCACTACCTGAGGCCACCAAAGGAATTGTTTTGCTACCGCTATGCATACATCCTGTAAGATTGGTTGTAATGGCATTATATGCAGCATTAGGCTTACCTCCGAAAGGCGGTAAAATAGTATAAACTCCAGCCTGCAAATCATTATAATCCGTTACGTTCCACTTTTTAAAAAGTACATCTGATATCGTAGCTTTTGCAATATTAAGCTTCTTTACCTTTCCTTCCGCATCAATTATTAAAGGCCTGCTTCCTGGAGTAGGCTCATTCTTAAAGGGAAAGTTTGTGATCTTTAAAGGAAGAGCTCCAGTTTTAGGGTCAATTTCCAACCCGAAATTTGTTGACGGATTGCTATTCATCCTAATCGGATCGTTTGACATTAACACCTGAGCTCCTAATGTTGAACACACAGCTGATATTAACACAGCCATAGTTATATTGATTTTTTTTAATAGTTTCATTTCAGTGTTTTTTAAAAAATTAATTAAGGTTTTGCCCATCCTGATAAAGACATCAACATTAATCTAGGCGTCCAGGAATGGTTTCCCGAATTAAAATTACTATAAGAATAAGTATTAAGATCTCTGGGAGCATTATTCATCAGTTTATATTTTAGCGTAAGGACATGTTCTCCCGGTGCAGAAACCATAACAGCTCCCGACAGATAAGTTTGCCAGTCCAGGGATTTAAATACCTTATCTGTAACAACAATCCCCGTTGCAATGCCATCCAGAAAAACTTCCGCTGTTACAAACTGAAAATTTCGTATTAAAACAAAATCGCTTGCTGTTAATCTCCCGTCTCTTTCCTGTTCATTGGTATTGGGATCTACTCCTAATGGGATATCCAGAGCAGAAAGAGAATAAACAAAAGGAACATTTTTATTGGGTATAGCAGTTGTAAATACAATCTTACTTACATTATCTATATTTATATCCTGAAGAGTTCCATTGATATTTTCTTTATAGCTAACCGAAGGAAAGTCCTGATAAACTGAAGTGGGAGAACTCAGTAGCTTCGCAGGCCTCTGCACACCAGATGTGCCATAATCTATCCCATTAATACCATTTGAAAACCAAGAAATTGTAGACACCTGTTGGTTAGCAGTTTTAAATCCCTGAGAGGCATAAACATGACCTTCAGGATCTATATAAAGCTGAGCAACAGAGGAACCTGCAGTTCGGGGAACATCGTCCAGCTTCAAAATGTTTGTATCGGGTGTATTTTTTTTTACCTCCAGTATTTCCTGAGGATTTGTAACTCCTATCCCTATCTGAGCAAAAGCAGCCGAACCAAGAGAAAGCAATACTATTGAAATATTTTTTTTCATAATTTATTTTTTCATTGTATTTTTATTCATGATATATTCCTAAGCTATAAGACCATGCATGGGTGTCAGCACGCATCCCATCCCATCCCATCTCTACATTGGGAGCTCCAGTCCCCAACCAATTCTCATCTGAACAATCCATCCTTTCCATTTGAACAATAGTATAATAACCAGGATCTACATTTCTGATAACACCAGATATGAAATAATTCCCAGAATGCACTCTGGGCATAGTAGCGTTATATGTTTTAAGTGAAATATAAGGTTCATTAGATGATGCTGTATTTACAAGAGTACCTGTACTTGAATTATAACTGGGACTGCTGAGCTTTACCAGACCTAATGATTTTGCACGACAAGTCTGTAAACCGGTTCGTGATGCTGCCGGAGATTCTCTGATAGCCTCATCTGAAAGTGTACTGGTTACAAATACATCCACAGGAGAATCACCCTCTATGATGAATATTTCTGACCATTGCCCCTGCCAACTCTGTACAGGAGCTCCCCTACTGTCTGAAAATGAATTTAGATTATTGATGGTTATATTAAAGTTTTCTGAAACACTGGAAATGGTAGCTCCTGAAGTATTCTGATAAGGTAAAATCCATCTCCCGCTATTGGTTTCCAATCCTGTGTTTATTCCCTGCGAACCATAACCACTATAACCTACTCCATCTGCGTACCACCATCCAAAATGCGGGTTAAGTTTATTCGTGCCTGTAACATTTCCATTGGTAATTGAAGTTTTGGGATCATCATACAAATGATTACCATAAGTTCTGTAACCCAGAGAAAGCTTGGTTGCAATAACTTTAGAATCTTGATTCACTCCAAGAACATTATAAGATTCTCCTTCTGCAAAAGAAACTTCTTCAAGATCATTCAGTTTCATAATATAAGATGCATCAGTTTTACCGGGGCCCCTTATTTCTAACATTACTGTAGGATCCGGTGATGCTGTATTAATACCGACTTGGGCATAACTACAAAGGGAAAAAAAAGTTATCCCTAAAGCATAATAGTTTCTTTTCATTGTGTATAAATTTTAATTTGTATACGATTTCTTTAAGAAATGTGTCATAATCCCCCGTGAGAGGGCTGGGAAAATAATATTCCCAGCTATATATTAAGACATTTGTGTTTTGTTTCAGAAAATACAATTATATCTGATTTTCTAGATGAGTGCAATATTAAATTAAAAAGAGCATCCAATGCTAAAAAGGTTCTTTTCATATCTACTTTCAAACCTACCCACTTATACTCAAAATTTATAAAAGACTGAATATCAATAAGTTTCAAAAATAGTTTATGATATACAAATTCAGATCAGCTTCTGAAGGAAGATCAATTTTTTTTCGGATTCTATGTTTTTTGTTTTCCACGGCACGGATAGTTGCATTAGTTGCAATGGCAATTTCCTTTGTAGTCAGGTTCAGTTTTAACAAAGCACATATTTCCAGTTCTGATGAAATGAGATTTGGGCAAACTTTTAAAATCTTTTCAAAAAATTCAGGAAATTCAGATTTAAAATAGGTAATAAAAAGTGAGTTTTTACTCATCGCTAATTCATATAATTCGTTGGAAGAGCTTATCTTGTCCGTTTTCTTTATAAAATCATTAAGCTTTTCCTTCTCTATATAATATTTTATGATCATCTTTTCTTTCCTATGTATGATATACATCCCAACAAAAGTACAAAAGGAAATCTCCATCGCCTTATAGACCCTTATATACCAAAGCTTTACAGGAGATAAATTTTGATGAAGAGGTGAAAATATAGAATAGTCTGTAATGATATTGATTAAAAAAAATATGATATAAGTGGCTACCAATATAAAAATAATATACTTGTCCTTATCATAATCAAAAAAAAACGCAACTGCTATGGTAAGAGAAATATATGACAAATAATTCATAGCTCCGTTTCCGCTTATTATATCGCAATAAAAAATAATCAATCCCAAAAACCAGAAAAGAAGCATCAAAAGATACCGGTTAAACCTTATCTTATCTGGCCACAACAGTGTGCACAACATAAAAAGAGCCATTCCGAAGAATATACCACTATACACTGGCTGATCTAAAAAGAAAAAATTAAGTATAACATTGCAGAAAAGAATAAATACAAGGACAAGAGTATAAATATCAAAATAAAGACTTTTTTCATATTCAATCTCATCAGTGGCCAATTGCCTTTTCTCTTTTATATAATTTAACATAATAATTTATAAAAATCTAAAATAAGATAATTATTCACCAAAATATTGCTCAATTATTTACCTTAATTCAAACTAACAAGGACACAATCACAATACAATAAATACCAACAACTTACACCCTATAACTAGTTGTAATAATTTCCGAAAACAACAGATTTTCTGATCAAAAATCATAATTTTAATTTAGAGTAAAGACTTTTGAACAGCTGTAATAAGATAAAGTATAAAATTTTCCTTAAAAAGTAATTTACTTTTCATGTTATTATTTTAAGCTTCTGTTTCTAGATACTTAAAATTTGTTTCATTCTTCTTTCAATAGTTTTTAATATAAATTTCAATAACATTCTCAGAAATTATACTATGGGAAGATCAAAACCATTATCATCACAGTTGATGCCTATAACTGAACAAACATTATATTTAATCCACCCTACGTTTGATATAAATGTCTTTGGTCGGTTGGCACTGACAACAGGATTTATCAAAAAATGGATAGCTTATCAAGTCGTGAAATATTTTCAAAACAATGGGTTAATCGGCTGTGTAAAAATGTCTCTATCAATAAAAACCCAACAAATAAACAGAATAATCCGAGAATGAGTCCTTTGTAATATTCTTTTACAGTAAATAAAAAAATAAGCACAGAAAGAATAAGCAAAGTACTCCAAACAATTTTTAGAATAATGTAGATCTTATGGTCGTTTTGAGCTTTACCCAAAGCCATTTTTACTGTTTCTTTTGGGTTATTCACGTATTGTTCTGTAAGCGTTTTGAGATGTTTTGTTCTGGAATAGGTAATAAAACTTCCATACCCCAGAGAAGCAGCTGTTAGCAGGCAAATAGGAATGAACATCCCATTTAACAAAGGATTTTCATATTTGAAGCCCAATAGCAGGCACAGTACTAAAACAAGTCCTATGCCTACCATTATTTTGCCTTGCAGCTCATCTCCTTTTGTCCATATACTGAGTTCTTGCAAAATTTCCATATTATAACCCCATACTTTGTTTTATCATGGCTAAATAACTCTCGTCATTCAGCTGCTTACGGGCTTCTATAATTTTCTCTGCATCCGCCCCTGCAATGTAACGAAGCTGTTTTTTACCATCTGTGGCTGCTTCATAGATTTTTTCAGCTACTACAATAGGCTCCGAATTCTGGCTTCCTGCCTGCTGCATTCCTTTCATTACCTTTTCCAGGAATGGAGCATACTCAGTCTGGGTAGGATCCACATTCATATTCTGCATTACCGTTTCCTCAAAATTCGTATTGATCATTCCTGGCTCAATCATTTTTACCTGGATACCAATGGCTTCCAATTCAAACGAAAGGGCTTCACTCAACCCTTCCACTGCAAATTTAGAACCGTGGTACAACGTCCCTAATGGGAAAGAAATTTTACCTCCCATTGAAGAAATATTGATAATCATCCCTTCACCTTGCTTTCTCATGATGGGAATGATATTTTTAGCTACCAGCAGGGTACCGATTACATTGACATCAAACTGCATTCTGATAGCCTGTTCAGGGGTTGCCTCCAGGATACCATAAGAACCATACCCTGCATTGTTGAGGAGTACATCAATTTTTCCGAACCGTTCAACGGCTTGTTGTACGGCAAATTGAATGGTATCTTCTTTGGTAACATCCAGTGCTATGACCTGTACATTATCCAGGCTGTTAAGTTCTGTGTCTTGTTCCGGATTAGAGCGAACAGTGGCTGCCACATTCCATCCTTTTTGTTGGAAATATTTGGCAGTCATACGTCCGATACCGCTGCCACATCCTGTAATTAAAATTGTTTTTCTCATTGTAGGTATTGAGGTGCTAAATTAAAAATCTTTCTTTCTTAAGCCGTCTATCATTGCTATTCCTGCCATTTTTGTTAAGTTTCTCCAGGTAGGTTCCATGGAATAGCTTGCCATATTTTTTGCAAGATGGTCAAATGCTTTCTGGTTGGTACGAAGCATATGTCCAGGAGATACAAATTTGTCGTAAACAATTGATTTTTCAATATTTTCAAAGCCCAGCAGATTTCCGAAATTACCGGAACCGGATACCATTTCTTTACCTTGCTCATTTCCACCCCAAGTCAGATAAGGGCTTAAAAATACAATTACAGGAATAGTGTTTACGGCTATTCCACCATATTTCAGATGGGTTACTGTGGTGTCTAATTCATCCTGATAAGCCTTTTTGGTGTCTTCATCTATAAGAAGCATACATCCCAATGAACCCAATAGTTTATCATTACAGAATGCAGTAGCTTTTGGTAAAAAATCTTTGGCATTGGCTGGTACGTCTAATGCGACTTCATCCATAATTTGGCAGAATGCTTCGTTTTGTGTGGCGTAGCTGTCCTCTTCACAGTCTGTAATAAGCATAAAATTGGCATGTTTGAATCTGCCGTTTTCAGGTTTTAAGATTTCTGCATTCGGATAGGCTTTTTTGAAACCTTCCTCTGCTTTGTCTGTTCCCGGATAATAGGCCCCAGCAGCCGGAGTATCTTCAGAAAGAGCTTTTCTCAGAGCATTTAAAAATTCATTTCTCTGCTCCCAATGTCTGGAAGTTACCAGAGTTTGCGGGCGGCCACATACAGCACCGCCATTGAGCTTGGCAACGGTAGCAATCTGATTAGCCTGGTGTTCCATTTCTTTTTTCGTCCAGGGTCTGTCGCCAGGAACTATAATGCAAGGGTTATTGCCACCACACTCTGCTACCATAGGGGTATTGGTATTGCTCATAATTGCTTTGGCAGTTCCTGTTCCACCTGTGAAATAAATGGCAGTTAAACCATCAATTGTTGTAAGTTCACGTCCTTGGTCTGCCGAAACAAAGCGTAAGGCTCCAAAATCAATAATAGGCTTGAAAATCTTTTCCCAGATCGCATCAGTTTCTTCGTTCAGATGATGTGGTTTGTGGATGACAGCTTTGTTATCGTAAAAAAGGGCTTTTACCATTTCAAGTGATGAACTGTAATTTCCAGCTCCCAAAATGGCAGTTACCCCGGCTGGCTTTTCTAAGGGATTTGCCTGCTTTGGAATACCTTTTATACGTAAGTGCCCGCTTTGTGTTCCACTGAGTACTTTGTCCTTGGCATCCATTGGGAATACATGTACATCATAGGTATCATCATCTACTTTGGTAACATTCAACGGTTTTGGCATTTCACCTTTCGCGATGGATTCGTAAAGCTGGATGCAGGCTGAAACATTTCCTGCCAATGGAACTGCTGTGGCAAATACTGATTCGGCATGCGTATAAATGTCTTCACCCATGATGGTGTTTTTCATTTTTTGATCAGAGGTGCCCAAATCGTCTGCATACTTTTTCAGATTATTCTGTACTTCTTCCAGTAGATGAAGTTTTTCCACTACTGAAGTTTCTGCCCATTTCTTAGGGTCTAATTGATTAAAAGCTTCTTGCGCTGTCATTTTAAATAATTTTTTTAAATCATTAATAATTAATGATATTCATTTATAAATGAATATTCATTCGGTTTTTATGTTAATTTTTTTTTTACTTAATAGCTTTCCATATTCTTTCTATATTTTGGTCTATCATATGTTCTGTAACTTCAACATTATCTTTAAGCTGTACCTGAACCAGTGCAATCACAGCATTATAAATAAATCGGATTAGCAACACAATATTAATAGGCTGAAATGATCCGTTCTCAAGTCCCTCAGCCATAAGGTCTACAGACTGCTGATAATATGTTCTTCCCAATTCTGTAATTTCTTTTGATATATATGGCGAATAATTAAGTGTATTCACAACGAAAAAATGGGCAGGATTGTTTACATAGTAATGGTGTACTTTTCGGCCTAAAATAAAAAAACGATCCTTGTAAGAAGCTTTCATTTCTGAGTCAGAAAGATCAATCGCTTTACCAAATGCTTCTTGAATATGCAAAAATAACCCTTCAACCAATTCATCCTTACTTTTAAAATGTAAATACATTGTTCCTACTGCAACTCCCGACTCTTTTGAAAGTTGCGCCATTGAAGTCTGTTGCAGACCCTGTTCTGAAAATAACCGTAATGCAGTCTTTACAATCTGAGTTTTTTTATCTAATTTTTCCCCTTGCATAGTTTATCTAACTGAATGTTCATTCATGAACAAATATAATAATCTTGCTTGAATACTCAAAGATATTTATTTATTTTAAAATTAGGCTGAAAGACTATTGCCTTAATATTATCGGTAGGACTATAGCCTCCATATAGCAGCAGTTTATTATTTTTCGGAATATTCACACTTACGCCAGCTACCAGAAATGAGCTTTTCGCATCAATATCCTGAGCAGTTAATTGGGTGCTCATATAAGACATTCCCATAATTAATATCATAAATTTAAGGACCGTCTTGGAATATAGACCGATTCCTGATTGGGAGTTTTTTTTATGATATGTGTTTTTTTCGTTAGCAGGTTTAATCTTAACGCTAATAGCTGAGGTAATCATTTTTTTTCATTTGTGTGTTAGTTGTCTTGAGTGGCTTTCTGAAGGAAAGAGTAATAAACCTTTAAACGGGAGTGAAAATGGGTATCAACAACCAACAGACCGAAAAACATCAGGATAAAACCAAGTGACAACCCTTTCAGGTAATCTTTGCCGGATAGAAAGTACAATACAACCGAAATGATAACAAAAGAAGCCCAGATACGGGTAAAAACAAGGTAGCTTTTATCGTCTTTTTCTTTGTCGTGAAGCTCCTTTTCCAGCGTTTGTTGGTCATTTTTATCATATAATCTTTGGGTCTCCTGAACATTTTTTGTTCTTGTTAACAGCAGGTAACCTCCATAGGCCAGGTTGAGCACCAACAAAAGGCTTAAGGGGATAAGCATTCCTTTTAAAAGGACATTATGACTCGGGATAGAAAGAATAATTACAGGAAATAAAAAAAACATTACAAACCCTATCATTAGTTGCCCTTGAGCGATATCCCCTTTTGCCCAGTTATTTGATTGCTGAATAAAATCCATTGTTATTGAAACTTAAAATTTGATTAATTGCCGATTAGACTTCGGAAGTCGTAATACCATATTTCTGTTTAAAAGAATAATAAAAATGGGATAGGTTTTCAAATCCCAGGTTCATGTAAATGTCAACCGGCTTTCTATTTTTATATTTGATAAGATAATACGCTTCTTTAAGCCTTCTGTCGCGAAACCATTGTGTAGGTTTCACATTGAAAATTTTGCTAAAATCACGTTTAAATCCGGAAAGACTTCGCCCGGTAAGTGTAGCAAAAGATTTCAGAGGTACATTAAACATAAAATGATGATCCATAAACTCTTCTAAATCTATTTTATAGGGCTTTGAAAAATCAAAAAGCAGGTTTTTAAAATCCGGATTACTTTGCAGCAAAAGTTCTATTGATTCTCTGATCTTCAGGTCTTCAAGCCGGGCAGGAACCATTTTTCTTTTGTCAATATAGGGCTTAAGTGAAACAAAATAAGAAGAGAAAAAATCATCCGACTTAAAGAAAAGTTTTCGTTGATCAGTAAATGGCCCGTCTGGCGCAATCCCGTTTTCTAAAGCATGTTTCTTTAATATTTCACTGTCTAAAGTAATGGAAATAAACTGATATTTTTCTTTTTTGGAGGGATACCTGATCGTTCTGACCAATTGATTCTTCCGGACGAATACCGTTGTATTTTCTTTGATGACTGTCGTATCCCGATCATGAAACAGATGGGTCTCTCCTGACACCTGAAAACCTAAAACGTGATCAGAAATAAATTCTTCATCAATTCTCTTTTTTTCAAATGTCCATAAGTATACCAGCTTATCAAATATTATTTCCATAAACTTTCCCTATTTAAATCTCTTCAATCTAAGAAATCACACTTGCCCCTGTACCGGCAATTTCTTTATCCTGATCGGTTGTTCCTCCGGAAGAGGCTATGGCTCCGATGATGTTTCCTTCCTGATTTCTGATCACCACTCCACCAGCAATAGTCAGCAGTCCTTCATTCGAATTCAGCATTCCGTATCCATGCACATCTGCACCAGAAATAATGGTTCCCATAATATCACTGTCTATTCCGAACATTACTGTTGTTCTTGCTTTTTTAATCGCAAAATCTATTACTCCATAAACACTGTCTAAACGGGCAAAAGCCACAAGATGACCTCCTGTATCTACTACAGCAAGGCTTACAGGGATATTGAATGCTTTTGCTTTTTCAATGGAGGCCTGTAAAGCCTTTGTGGCCTCATTATATGTGATATTCATTTTATTTTTTTATTTAATTTTTAGTAAAAAGAGATGCGCAAAAATTACTTTAATAATTGCGCATCTCTGTAATATTTAATATCTTAACTTTTAGCAACCCAAGCTTCTGCCTGCAATTGTTTTACAAAATCTTCCGTTTCTTTTGGATGTACATTTCTGAAATTAGGATTATCATCTAATGTTACATCTACAATACAGTCTGCCATTGACTGCGGATCCAGCTGATGAGCTAATGATTCTGCAGTACCATCGAAAACTGAAGGTGGTGTAAAATTAGTTTCAGGGTTGTACCAACGGGAAATAGTATCTACCCCACGGTCGTTAAATCCTGTTCCAAAAACACCCGGATTACAGGTCGCAATTTTAATATTAAACTGAGCCAATTCTGTTTTTAAACCTTCAGCTATAGATCCCATCGCATGCTTTGATGCACAATAAGCAGCTACATAAGGAACAGTCCATAGTTCTCCCATAGAAGTTGTAAATACAATTTTCCCCGGTTTCTTTTGGCCTATCCATTTTTTGATGAATCCCTGCGCCAATTCCAACCCGCCAAAGACGTTTACATCAAACATAGAACGGATTAAATCGATTGGCTGCTCGGCAATAGGCCCGCCTTCCATTATTCCTGCATTGCTGATTAAAATATCGATATCATATTTTCCATAAATATAAGCGATATCACGAGGATTGGTAACATCAAGTTTGTCTACTGTAAGTTCTACTCCCTGTTCTTTTGCTTCTCTTATAAGGTCGCTCATCTGCGGGTAAACCTGTGCAGTAGCAATTACCTTGTGTCCTTTTTTCGCTAAATCAAATGCTGCGATTTTTCCAAATCCGCTTGCTGCACCTGTAATCAAAATTGTCTTACTCATTTTTTGTTTTTTAAATGTGATTACTATTGTTGTAAAGTTCAAGTATCTTCAATTACTATATATTGGTAGAAAGTCCAATATCGCATTGTTCAAAAGGCCATAACATCAATCTATAGATTGAAACATTCGATCTTTATACTATTTATACTAGAAAATTCTTTTTCAATTTTACCAAAGTATTTCTGTCGGATTTGGCGTATTAATCCCAACATTTCCAGATTGAGCCGATGTAGCAACAGATAATGAAACCGCAAAAGCAGACAACCTTTTTTTTCATAATTTATGTTTTTTTATTAGGACATCAGTCTTTATTGGACTATGTGGTTACAATATTATATCTTTATTAGGGTACTAAAAAAAATATGCTGTAATAATTTCGGAAATAATTAAATTTTTAAATACTTATTTATAATTTTTTCTTCTCAATAGACGATAAAATATAAAATACTAATATACAGTTAATTAAACACAGGAAAGATGATAAGAAATACCCTATTTTTAAAGATGATAAAATAAGTTCGACACATTATGGGATAGAATTTAGCATAATAAAAAACAAAGCATCAAATTGTAATTTATAATTTTCCAATGATTCTAGTGAAGACAAAAAATTCCCTCTTTTAAAATGTAACATTTTACAAATAAATAATACTGATGATCAAATTATTAATCATTATTTAAAGTTATCAAATTTGGAAATAATTAATAATAAATATCAGAAAATATGAACTCAAGTTTATAAACATATATATTTGCATCGAAAATAATGAAAAACTTTTGTTATACTTCTAAGTTCACACTAACAAAAAGGATCAAAACTAACTAAATAAAATTTTAGGATTTATCTTCCAAAATCTCTCAAAAAGGAATTTTAAAATAATCATACGCTATAATTATAAAAACACAACAATGAAAAAACTATTATTATTTTCATTTTGTCTTATATTTTTTGCCTGCAAACAACAAACCTCAGAAGCAAAAAAAAAAGAAATCGACAAGATGATCATCCTGGCCACAAAACTGTCTTCACCAGCCAACCCGGCCATGGATTTGGATAAGGGAATAGCTCTTTATATAGAAGCTGAAAAAAGATCAGAAGCCATAGGATATAAAGAGGGATTGATGGCCAGTTGTAAATATCTGATGAAAAAACTTATTGATGGCAATGGAGATAATGAGAAATCCCTTACCTACGGAGAAAAAACAGAAAAATTGGCTCAGGAACTTAATGATGATGAGGTTCTTGCAGAGGTGCATGAATTTAGGGGTTCAGCTTACCGAAATTTAGGGCTGAATAGCGAAGCTTATAATGAATTTCAAATAGCGCTTTCCTATTACATAAAAAATCATCAACATCTCCGATCATCAAGTACTTATTTGAAGTTAGCAAGCTATGCCGAGGCTACCAAAGCCCCGCAGGATACACTTCTCTCTTATTTCAAGAAGAGTTTATACGAAATAGAACAGCTACCTGAGAATGATAAAAATATCCTTAGTATAGATGAAAAATATTATATGCTTTCTTTTATCCATATCCAGATAGGTATGTTTTATACTGGCATTTATAAACCACAGCAGCCTGAATTGGCAGAAAAATACCTTCTCGAAGCTTTACATATTCTGGAAACTAAAAAAATTAAAACATTACCTAGCAAAATAATTCTCCTAAATGCATTAGGAAGCTTTTATGAGTATACACAACAGCCCCAAAAAGCAATCCCCTATTCCACTGAGGTACTGAAACTGGAAAAGAAAAGCAAGCATATCAATGAAAGGCTAACTGCTTATATGGTACTGGCCAATTCCTATGATGCCCTTAAGAGCAAAGATTCTACTTTACAATATACCCAGCTGTATTCAGACCTTTCCGACAGTATTTCGATCACCCAGAAAAGAATAACAGATAACACTCTCAAAGGTATCAATACACAAAAGGACATTTCTTACAATAACAGTATTTTCAAAATTCTTACCAGCGCCATACTAGCAATTATTGCAATCATTTTTATCGGAGGATTATATCTGAGGCAAAAAAACAGAAAGGTCAGGAAGAATTATGAAAAACTGGTTGAAAAGCTCAATGTAAATACTTCTAATACTCAGAACACTAGTAAAGTAGAGAAAAAACCACCTGCATTTACGCCTATTTCAGACGAAACAATGGCTTCTATACTTTCCAAACTAAATAAGTTTGAAAGTTCTGACAAATACCTAAAGAAAAATATAAATCTCAGCTCCCTCGCCCATTCATTGAATACCAATCAGAGATACCTTACCGAAATCATAAAAATTCAAAAAGGGAAATCATTCAGTAATTATATTAACGGATTGAAAATTGAATATATAACCCAAAAACTGTATGATGACCCTCATTACCTGGAATATAAAATAAGCTATCTTGCAGAAGAATGCGGTTTTGCATCCCATCAGGTATTTATAACGGTATTCAAGAAAGAAACCGGGGTCACTCCTTCCTATTTTATAGGAAATCTAAAAAAGAACAAACAAACTCAATTATAAAATTCGGAAAGCCTTCAGAAAGCAATATAAATAAAACTTAAACTCTTGTTTACAATGAGTTCTTGACAATTAAAATAAAAACCAGAGCCGAAATTTTCGGCTCTGGTTTTTATTGATGTTTTTATTTTTTGTAATTTTTAGGACTTGTTTGTGTTTATTTTGAATGATAAGAAAATGATAGAACGAATACAGATGAAAAATCTTAAATCATCTTATCCTATTGATTGATATTAAACATCTTCTTCCACTTCGTTACCGAATTTCGGCTCAGCATAAAGTAATTTGCCAGTTCTGTATTATTTAGATTATTTTTTATTTGATAATCTAAGATTTCCCGAATTGTAGATGTGTCGTAAGAACGATGCTTTTGATTGAAGGTATTTTTTTCCTTGTTTTCCTTTTCAAATAATAGTTTATTTAATTTTATAATATCGAACGTTGATAACTTTTCTTTTCCTAAAATGTTTTGGCATATTTTTTTTTTGTGAGGAAATTGTTCGGTAATGATATCAGTGAAGATCATTTTGTAATCAGGGCTTGTTTCTTCCATATTTTGTTAATTGTGCTTTTCAGACTAGGTTGTGGTAATTATTTTTCTTCTGATTCCTAATATTAATGATCCATTCATAGAGGGTTGTCTTATGAATTCTATATTCCGTTACGATCTGTTGCTTCATTTTTCTACTGTTTTATTACTAATTCTAATATAAAATCAAAAAATTTTATGTATATTTTTTTCTGAAAACAAACAGAGAAGCCATATTTTAGTTTTTACTTTTAGCATTAATCGATGAAGAGGATGAACAGAGAATATAATCTGAAAAAATCATACTCCAAGAGTTTCGACCACTTCATAAGAACATCTGCAAACATAGCTTTTATCTCTTCATCTTGACATTTAAAAAATTTAGATGTCTTCCACCCGTTCTTTCCATTTTTTCTATTGGTCATCCTATGTTAATCTCTTTTCAGGTCTATCATTTAAAATATTTTTCAGTCTTTTAGTGTTTAAAAACAGTATAGCATCTCGTAACAGTTATTCTACAAAAAAAGGTATTGATACTTTTGATCTATAAACGAATTTTACCATTATTTCTAAAAGTTCTTTTTTACTTTCTCCAACAATCCTGTTATATTTTATCCATGGCATAAAGCTTCGGCCAAAGCAGAGTATTTCCTATCACAACTACCTGGCCGAAGATGGTATCAATTAAAATCTATGGTTTCCAAAATGTCCATACTTTGCCATTATAAACCGCCAATTGTTTTTTAACAGTATCATAAGCCATCATTCCCGCACTTGGGTTGATAATATTCAGATGAGGGCTGGCAACTTTGGGCAATATCATTGCCTTATCTGTATCTCCCAGCACAAGAATTCCCTGCAAAGCATCATCTGCACTTGCTGTGGAATAAATAGTTACTTTAGCCCCTGGCTGTTCTATTTTATCACTTCCCTGGATGCTTAGATCAGCCGTTCCCGTGGGATCCACGCTTAAGTCAAACCAGGTGTTGGTGTCTTTGAGGTATTTAATTTTAAAATCTGAAGCATCATAAATTATTGTCCCGTTTTCTGTAATCCCGCTTTTGGAGGTAACATAAGGAAGAATTATTCCCTTGTTCTCCGTATCACCAAACTCGAGAGAAACAGAACCATTCGCTATGTTCGGTTTATCTATGGCGACCTGTGACTGTACAGCTATCGCGGCGAACAGAATGATTGTTGTTATTGTTTTTTTCATTGTTGCTTTATAGTTACACAATTAGTTTTTCAGCAATCTCATCGACAGCATATTAATTCCGGCCATACTCTTCAGGTCCTTATCATCAGCAGTAGTCCCGATACTTAATATATCACCCTTTTTTAGCTCTTTTTGAAAAGACAGAACTCCTGTAGGAGGTGAAGGAACTTCATAGCCTTTCATCACTTCCGTACCGTTGATATATACAACATATTCTTCTTTTTGCTCAAAATTGTCATTTTCCCGCATATTGCCAGAAAAAGAAATCTGATATAATCCGCTTTCCCCGACTACTATTCCTTTATCATTAAGGGAAGCTCTTTTGTTATCAGTACGTTGCAATGAGGCCCCTGAAAGTCTCAACATTTTTGTTCCGGGATGAAAGCCCGTTCCTTCAAAATTTAAAACGCTGTTCGTTAAAGGACTTTTTTCCTGTGCAGAGATAACCGAAAGGCACCCTGCTAAAAATGTCACTATTAAAAATATGACATATTGATGTGTGTATTTCATTTTTTGTTTTTTTAACAGTTAAAATCCATTCCGG
Organism: Chryseobacterium sp. StRB126; assembly: GCF_000829375.1. Classification (NCBI taxonomy): domain Bacteria; kingdom Pseudomonadati; phylum Bacteroidota; class Flavobacteriia; order Flavobacteriales; family Weeksellaceae; genus Chryseobacterium; species Chryseobacterium sp. StRB126. The sequence goes on along the minus strand of NZ_AP014624.1, from coordinate 2,268,837 downwards.
AATGGCAATCCAATTTCTGGATTCCGGAATGAATATTTATTATTAATTAATCAGGACATGTCTGTGTGTTCATACATTGCCAGCTGAATGTAGTTCCACCATCTGTTGAGGTATACACTTTCAGGCATTTATTTGTTGTATCATACACCATCATCCCTTCTACGAAATTAGCAGCAGGAATTCCCACAGGGTTACCTGAAGCATCAAAAGGCAATCGGTTAGGTACAAAACCTTTGGTTTTAGCTTCCAATACAAGCCATGCTCCGCTACGTATTGCAGGCCAGTTATCAGCTTGTGCCATTGATCTGTCTAACGAGGTGATTCCTACCTTGCTAATTAATGTTGCTCCACCAGTCGTAGCACCTGGTTTATAGCATGGTACTCCTGTACAATCATTTATAATAACATCTACCGAAGGTGAGGTTGTACTTCCATTATCATCTGCAATCACTACGTAGTAATAATTTGTTACCGGAACAGAAGATGCTGGCGGTGTATAACTTGCAGATGTAGCCCCAGCTATTATTGTTCCTCCAGTATTGGTGTTAGTTGTGTTACTGTACCATTGATAATTCAATGTTCCTGTTCCTGTTGCAGAAACTGCAATCGCTGCAGGTGTTGTATTTGTACATACCGTTTGGTCATCAGGAGTAAGTTGCTTAATAACAGGCGGCTGCGGCGTAATACTTGCCGAACACATTGCTATTAAGGTACCATTGGCACCGCCTCCACCATTGATCGTTAATGTTGTAAAAGCATTTGGCGCACTGATTTTGAAAACACCACCACCTCCAGTACCCGGAGGCGAACCCTGACCAGAGATTATTTTATTTCCATTAATTGTTGAATAACAAGAATTATTAGAGAAGAGAGATACTGCTCCCCCATTGGAATTGAAAATAAAATCTTCATTATAGGTATTTCCTGAACCTGATAATAGAATTACCAAATCATTAACGGGCTTATCAAAGGTAAAGGTAACAGACCATGCAGAAGCTGGCGTAGCAGTAGTCTGCGAGTTATTACCCACCCATAATGATCCCGGGCTAATAGTATCTCCGCTACAACTTCCGTAAGCAGGAGTATAATAAGTCACATTACCTGAAGATGAAGAAGTTACCTGAATCCCATTAACTGTTATTGTTCCATTAGCAGGTATATTGGCAGTACCTGAACATGCAATTGGAGAAGTAACATGAAGTCTGTAATCTTCAATCTCTCCACGATATGCATTGGCTGCATAAGCTCCTGTAGTCTGGCCGTCGCCAACAGCTCTTTCGTCATATAAAGCAGTAACCGTATTATCAGTAAGGGTTCCGTCTGATAATCTCAGGCGCAGATACACATTTGAAGTCGCTATATCAGCAGTATTTGCTGCTGTCCATGTAAGCGTAACGGTTCCATTTACAGTATTATTAGGAACTGAAACAGAGGTCGCTTCCTTGCTTTCAAATACTCCGTTATTATTTATATCGATCCAGCCATATAATACTTTTGCTAATCCTATAACGTTCGTTACTTTTACAGGTAAAGAAAATGCTGTTCCTCTTATTACTTCATTTGCACTAGGGTTTACTCCATCTTCGTCCAGTCCATCACCATTCGTTGTGTTGTTATCAGTATCTGCAACTACACTTTGTGCAGAAGGTTCTATGTCCGGAGTTGTTCCTATCTGTAATGCTGCACTTGAAATTTGTCTGGCAGGAATCAAGACTGCACCTGGTTTTTCATAACTCACAGGAACATCACCATAATCTAAATCAGTGGCTACCGGAATAGTATAGTCTTCAATCTCACCATTGTATATTACAGGACTGGCAGCATATTCTCCTGTACTAAGGCCATCAGCAAGTGCACGTTCATCTACTACAAGTCCCGGAGCACCAGTTATAAAATCAGTCAATACACCTTCCGATATACGTAAACGCATATATAGTTGGCTTGGATTTCCAACAATACTAGTGGCAGTTGTTGCCCAGTTCAAAACTATATTTCCTTGACTAACTCCTGCAGGAACTGAAGCCATAGTTGCTTCTGAGGCTTCAAAGCTGCCATTGTTATTAAAATCAATCCAGCCATATAGTGTTTTGGCAGCACTTGTACTATTTGTTGCCGTAACATTTAAGCTATAACCACCACCAGACACTACAGGTCCCGGTACTGTTCCATCTTCATCGTCTTCCCCATCAGTATCATCTCCTAAAGCATTCCCCGTTTGTATTTGTTTTACCACTTCATAATCGGCCGGATTATTACCAAGATATAATCCCTGACTGGATGCCTGTCTTGCAGGAGCTACCGTATTAGTTCGGCTTGTTTCATAAGAAGCATGAGCAGTATCTCCATAATCTAAATCAGTAATTACAGGTAAAAGATAATCTTCCACCTCACCACCATAGGCTATATTATAAAGACCTGTATTAAGCCCATCTCCTATAGAGCGTTCATCCACTAATGCACCTGGTACACCTGTCACAAAATCACTCATAGAAAGATTTTCAGATACACGCAGACGCATATACACCTTAGTGGTACCTGTAGGAATAGTATTGGTACTGGTTCCTGTCCATAAAAGTGTTGCTGTTTGTTGAGATGCAGAAGTTGGTACTGAAACTGAAGCTAACTCAGAAGCTTCAAATCTTCCATTATTATTAATATCAATCCATCCATATAGTGTTTTTGCGGCACCTGTATTATTCAGTACACTCACTTTAGAATAGTAATTAATTCCTTTATAAACGGGCATTACTGAAGTAATACCATCTTCATCCGTTCCATCTCCATTGGTTCCGTTATTATCAGCATTAGCTGCCACGGCATTTGGAGCAGATTCAATATCTACTGTGTTACCCAATCTTAAGGTAGAAGAAGAAGCCTGACGTGCGGGCTGGTATACAGGCACTGCGTCTTTGGTATATTCGTACAAATTAGCAGGTACATCACCATAGTCATATAAGTTACTCACTTGAAACTGATAATCTTCAATTTCTCCTTCATCAACACCCTGTCCAAAGCTTCGTGTATCTATCAATACAACATTAGCGCTGTTGCTATTGGTAAGAGCGGTTCCTGAAAGACGTAGTCTCACATAGGTTTTTCCTGCTGAAATTACAGAAGGTGATGCATTTGTGGAATTCCAGGTTAGAGTAAAGTTACTGGTAGTACCTGCAGTTACTGATACAGAAACTGCTGAAGCTTCATTTCCGTTAAATACGCCATCTCCGTTAAAATCAATCCATGCATACAGATTCTTCGTCCCGGTAACGGTTGTATTAACGGGTACAGTCAGTGTAAACGGAGCACCGCTTGTAATAGTTTGAGGTGTAATCACTCCATCTTCATCTGCACCGTCTCCATTGGTCCCGTTATTATCATCTCCTGAAGCTACCGCATTGTTAATAAGCTCATAGTCTACTGTCGTCCCAATAATAAGTTCAGGAATTATACTGTTGGTATGAGATGCAGGAATTCCATTTTCGTAACTGTCGGGTACATCTCCGTAATCTTTTGTGATGATCAGCTGATAATCCTCTATTTCCCCTAGAGAAGCAGAAGTATACAATCCTGTACTAAGCCCATCTGCAATAGCTCTTTCATCCACTACCATTGCATTAGTGCCTGTAGTAAGATCTGCTATCGTTAATTCGGCATTGGGCTGTACCAATCTTAATCTCATGTATACTTTTCCGGTGGAAGCTGCAATAGTATTCACCTGAGCCGCTGTGAAGCTGACATTCGCAGATACGGCATTATTGGCAACCGGTGCTGTAGCAAACTCACTTGCTTCAAATCTTCCATTATTATTAAAATCTATCCAGGCATACAGTGTAGCCGCAGCTCCTGTAGTATTATTTACTCCTACAGTATATGTATTTACAGCATTGGTACGGATACGCAGTTGATCCAGGGAAAGGCCGTCATCAGAAGGTCCATCGCCATTAGGATTATTATTATCCGTTCCAGAAGCAACAGAAGATGGACCTGGTTCCAGCGTGTAAGACATTCCTAAAAACAAAGCATCTGTTGCAGAATTCCTTGCAGGTTTAAAGTTCGCAGGATTTCCCAAACCGTCCTTATCCATTTCATAGCTTTCCGGAGCATCTCCAAAGTCTAGATTTCGGATTACCGTAAAACGATAATCTTCCACTTCTCCATTAACCGGAATCGTATAGATCCCCGTATTAGCACCATCACTTATGGAACGCTCATCCACAGCTGTTGTAACAGTGTTATCTGTACCTGCAGTCTGCGTAAGCCTGATCCTTACATACAGATTATTGATTCCGTCCGGTATCGTATTCGTCTGTGTTCCTCTAAACCAAAATGTTTTTACAGAAGTACCAACAGAAGCCGACTGATAACCTGTAACAGAACCAGTTGCCAATGTGTAAGAAGCTTCACTGGCTTCAAACTTTCCGTTATTGTTAAAATCTATCCATGCAATAACCGATGATGCAGTCTGAACTGTAACCGGTACTGAAAAACTAAATGGAGCCGCTTTTGTAATAACAGGAAGGGTTCCAGAAAAGCCGTCTTCATCAATACCGTCACCATTGGTTCCATTATTATCATTACCAACTGTTACACTCTGCACAGCACCCTCGCTATCTATAACAGAGCCAATCTTATACTGAGGAGTAGCAATCTGTCTTGCAGGGTTTGAAACACCTGCATTATTGATCTCATAAGAAGCAGGAACATCCCCGAAATCATATAAATCCACAGGCAGCTGATAGTCTTCCACTTCTCCAAAAGCAGTAATAAGAGCATTAGCAGCATTATTACTGGCCGTAGCTCCATTTCCTATACTTCTTTCATCAATGACAGCACTATTACTCCCTGAATTAAAGTCAAGAAGCGACAAATTGGAAAGCCTCAGCCTTGCGTATACTTTGGAAGTTCCTGCTGGAATCAAAGCTGTTTGAGCCGCTGTCCATGTTAGTGTGGCATTTGTAGCACCCGTTACAGCTATGGTGGTAGTGGTAAATTCTCCTATCTGGAATCGTCCGTCTCCGTTTATATCCAACCATCCATATACGTATTTGGTTCCTGTCAGGGTTCCCGGAACATTCACAGGAACAGTGATACTGTAAGCCACATTACGGCTTACACTCGTTAACGATGTAATACCATCTTCATCTGCTCCGTCTCCATTGGTTCCATTATTATCAGCTCCTGCAGCAACACTGTTTGGAGAAATTTCTGTATCCAGAAGAGTTCCCATAGTAAATCCTGAAAGCGGAGCATGCAATGCCGGCAAAGGATTTCCATCCTTATCATTCTCAAAGGCAGCAGGTACGTCTCCGTAGTCGAATGTATTGGTTACTTCTATCTGATAGTCTTCCACTTCTCCTCCAGCTACTATACCGTTGTCCGCTGCATTACCTGTAGAAACAGCACCGTTTCCAATGCTTCTCTCATCAATAACAGCACCCCCACTCGCCGCTGTCGTAAAATCCTGCAATACCCTGTCAGAAGTTCGAAGCCTCATATAAAGCTTAGTAGCTCCTGCTGCAATGGTAGAGGTCTGTGCTGGAAGCCAGGTAAGAACCTGGATACTGCTTCCTGTAGTACTGAAAGCAACCGTTGCAAATTCTCCGGCTTCAAACTTTCCATTATTGTTGAAATCGATCCAGCCATATAGATATTTTGTTCCGGATGCATTACTAACCGGTACGTTTAAAGTATAAGGTATTCCTTTCCTGATTTGATTGGTTGCAATATTGATAGCGTCCTCATCAGCACCATCTCCGTTTGCTCCATTGTTATCTGCCCCTGAGGAAACACTGTTAGGAGTCAGCTCAGAATCCGGAAGCACACTTCCTAATGAAAAATTAGGAACAAGGGAATGTACGGCAGGTGCATAAACTCCGTCCTTGGTGAAATCATAAGAGGAAGGAACATCACCATAATCATAAATAGCTGAAGTAACACTTGCCCATGTTGTACCTACTGTGATCCCATCAACTTCAAGGGTCGGAGCATTAGCCGCCGTTCCCTGCATTAACGCAATATATGAAACTGAGGTCATATCTGCAGCTGTCCCGGTGTGGGAAATATCAGCTGTAGAAGGTTCTGTTCCTGATGCGGGATCTGCATATAGCTTAACGATATCATTGGATGCTCCTGTTACCTGTTCATACTTTAAAACCACCCTGATATTAGTATTGAAAGGTCTTACAGTTGATTCATAAGCAACAGTTCCTGGGGATCTCATCACTCCAAAACTGAACCCTGTGCCATTGGACCGGATATATAACCGGGCAATATCATTCAGGGAAATCACGTAATCTCCGGCAGCCTGTGCAGCAGATACATTCACCACAGCACTGGCATATACCGCCGGTGTTGTGGTATTAAGTGCTACTGCTGTAAAGCTACGGTACAAATCCTGCCCGCTGCTTGCCAAAGATACTTTATTCCCAAAATTATTGACAATAGTACCTGTGCTGGGGAGGTTTCCATTGGATACGGCTATCGTAGGTGTTCCTGCCGCAAACTGTAACCAATTGGCATTCGTAAGCAATGTACCGGAAACATAATTGAAACTCTCCGTCAGCAAATTTTGAGACTTTACAGCAGTAAAACTACTGAAAGTCATCAAAATAATCCATGCCGACCGAAAAGTATATTTTCGGACATCATAATAGGTTGGTTTTAATTTCATAGAAAATAAATATTAAATAATTTTTTTAGTCTGAATTTCAAACAAAGACTACAAGAAACAACTCGCTAATAATGAATATCTTACAAGCTGAAATCTAATTTTGTTATTTTGAAATTTAGATCTGCGTTTTTCAATCATTATATAATCAAATCCGGAAATGTCTGTATATTGAATAGACCTCCATTTTTGAGATATACATTTTGCAGGCACTTGTTCTTTGTAGGCCTGTAGTTGATTTTATAGACTTTTTGTATGAATGCTGTCTATCCGGATGTTAGTTGAGAAATTACAATAGGTATATTTTCATTTTCTTTTGTGTTTTTGTATTTTTTAATATGTCTAAAAATTCCAGAGATATCTCTCAGAATTATCAGTAGCAGTGATAGGCGAAAATGTGATCATATCAATATATTCAAAACTACACTTGGATTCTAAAGGGATGATCAGGGATATTCGAAAACAATAATTTTTAGGCGAAGGTACATTGAGCAGTACTAAAATCATAAATCTATACTGAATGATTTCTGAAATAATAACATACTCATTTTATTACAATAGACTGATTATATTTACGAATATGTTATTAATTTCTTTCCCTCTTATTACATCAATTAGGTTTTTATATAATTACTTTTTAATACTTGATTGTAATAAAGAATGGCCAAGTAAAATTGATTTACAAAATATATTTATTCAAAGATCAGATTTCATTAAAGACAAAAAATATTGGAGGCATTCCAAAATATCATTAACATTTTCCAGATTCTACCCTATTTCTTTTTTCAATTTTATATTATCAGGGTTTTCTTGTGTTAAAATGGCGTCATAAAAAGTATTAAATGGATTAATACAATTTAATATATTCCGAATTTCTTACCCTATTTAATGATTTTTTCTATTTAAAATATCCGCATCAATATTGATATTTCAAGAAACATTAATATTAAATTTCAACTTTTTGTGAAATAAAATACAATTATAACACAATACGATTGTATATTAGTATAAAACAAAACCAATAATCATCACAATATGAATACTGAAAATTTTAGTACCCTTGAACTCCTTCGAAAACAGTTCAGGTATCCGTTCCCCACATTAAAAAACCCCAATGCCGAACAATTACAACAGCTCACTGAAAATCAATGGATTGATGGAGAATATCTCTGGCTGTATGAACAGAACCCCGATCTTCGAAAAAAGTACAAAAAAACCAAAACAGCGCATATTGCGGCGCAATGGTTTCCAACAGCATCACCTGAACGGTTCAAACCCATCTGCAGACTGATGTTGTGGACCTTGTACAATGATGATCTGTATGAAGAAAGTGAACCTGAAGATATAGGATATGTACACGCCAAATCTATTGCCATACTGAATGGCGAGATCAATGCTGAGGACTCAGGAATACCCTTAGGTTCTATGCTGGCTTCATTAAGAGCAGAATTGCTGGAGTTTATCCCGCAAGAATCAGTGGTCCGTTTCACGAAAATGATCAGCAGGTATTTTATAGGACTAGAAACTGAATTAAGATTTAAGAAAAATAAAGCCTATCCCAGTGTGAGCGAATGCATTGCTTTGCGTGAAAATTCAATCTGCCTTTATCCTTTTCTGCAGCTTACGGAATTGGAGACAGGAATCGTACTCCCACAAGAAATCCACGAGCATCCCGTGATCATCCGTTTACAAACTCTGGCATGCCATCTGGTTACTTTTTTCAATGAAGTACAATCTGTATTGAAAGATGAAGCAACCGACAGTATTTATTACAATATTGTAAAGGTGATTCAGCATGAGCGGCAGATGTCTCTGCAGGAGGCCTGTCTTGAGGATTTGCGCCTTCACAACGAAGACTTGAAAGAATTTGTAGAATTACAGGCTTCTCTTCCTGATTTTGGAATGTGGCAGGATGCAGTGGTTAACTGGGTTCATTATATGAGCATGGTGCTTAGTGGATGGAAAAATGTATCTACAAAACTGGATCGTTATAATGCCATGGAGTTTCCAGAAGCAAGAGAACTAAAAGATAAGTTGAATCAGATTCGATAACACTTTAAACAAGAATATTTTGTAACCTAAAATATATAATAATGAAACAATCGGATATCCCGGTTTTACAATATTCCTGGGCCTATAAAGTTGCACCTTTTGCAGAATCATTCTATAACGAACAGAATGATTGGATTGATACAGACTACCAGTTTATATCTGAAACAACGAGAACTAAATACAAAAGAACTAATCTGGTACAGGCGGCCTCATATATGTTTCCCGCCACCAAAACCATGGAACAGATGCGACCCATTGCAAGATTTATGGTCTGGCTGACCTTATATGAGGATTATTATGAGCTTTGCCCTGTAAAAGAATTAGCTTCTGTCAGAGATGACATCATGAATGTAATGCTGGGCGAAGATCCCAGACCAGGTGACATCGGGTTACTGAGACAGGTTGCATTGAGCAGGGATGAGTTCCGTCCTTACGTTAATGATAATTGGTTTCAACGTTGGGCAGATTCTTTCCATGACTACACCACTTATGGAATTATGGAGGAAACTCCCTATAAATTAAAGCATGAGTTTCCAACATTAAGCCATCTGCTCCTCATGAGTGAATATTCAATCTCTATCTATCCTTATGCTGACCCCGTTGAACCTTCTATGGGCTTTATTGCACCGAATTTTGTTTCGAAACACCCTGTTATTAAGCGGCTGAAGACACTGATGTCCCGTATTATGGTTATCCAGAATAGCTTTGCATCTATAGAGAATAAATTGGCAATGAAACCGGATGTGCTCAATATAATACTTGTCTTAAAAAATCAATATAGAATTTCATTGGAGGAAGCCTGTATGGAAGCTATGCAAATGCATGATGACTACGTAAGGGAATTTGTAGAACTAAAGGCCAATCTCCCAGAATTTGGTTCTATTCAAAAGGATGTAGAAAACTTTGTACATCATATGACGTTGATGATCTCAGGATTGGGAGCCTGGTACCATTCGGGAAAATTACCTCATTACGAAATCCCGGGAGAATATCCCAGACCGGAATATACTCAGCAGGGATAACTCCAGAAAAACAAATCAACAATACCAGAATAATATACCGGCACTGAATTGAATAAAATTTGAACCCGAGTTGATAGGATACTCAACAAGAATAAATTTTTAATTATAATAAATATGAAACAATCAGATGTTCCTGTTTTACAATATCCATGGGACTATAAAATTGCTCCTTTTGCAGAATCATTTTATGAGGAGCAGAATGACTGGATTGATAAAGACTACCTGTTTATGTCCGAAGCCACAAGAACCAAATACAAAAAGCATGGCTTGGTACAGGCTGCATCGTATATGTTTCCTGCCACCAAAACAATGGAACAGATGAGACCCATTGCAAGGTTTATGGTTTGGCTAACGCTATATGATGACTATTATGAAGTTTGTCCTGTAAAAGAATTAGCTCCCATCAGAGATCGTATTATGGATATAATGCTGGGAGAAAACCCGAGACCTGAAGACATCGGGTTACTGAGACAGGTTGCATTGAGCAGGGATGAGTTCCGTCCTTATATTAATGATAATTGGCTTCAACGTTGGACAGCGTCTTTCTATGATTACACTACATATGGAATTATGGAGGAAACTCCTTATAAATTAAAACAGGAATTTCCGACACTAAACAATCTTCTACTCATCCGTGAATATTCAATCTCTATGTATCCTTATGGTGACCCTGTTGAACCATCTATGGGTTTTATTGCGCCGAGCGCTGTTTCAAGACATCCTGTTATCAAAAGGCTGAAGATGCTGATGTGCCGTATCATGGCTATCCAGAATGATTTTGCATCCATAGAAAAAGAATTGGCAGTGGACACTGAAGTACTCAACATCATACTCGTCATGAAATACCAATACAAAATCTCATTGGAAGAAGCCTGTATTGAGGCTATGCGTATGCATGATGATTATATCAGAGAATTTGTGGAGTTACAGGCCAATCTCCCTGAATTTGGCCCTATTCAAAAGGATGTAGAAAATTTTGTACATCATATGACATTGATGATCTCAGGACTGGGTGCCTGGTATCATAAAGGCAGTTCAACCCGCTATAAAGTACCGGGAGAATATCCAAGACCCGAATATGGGCATCAAGTATAGTATCAGAAAAATAAGTCTGTAATACTGAAATACTATACCAATGCTGAGTTGAATGGAAATCAAAAAAAATCCTAACTCAAGTAATATAATCAAACAATAAGTCCAAAACTTAAAACCGAAAACTTGATCATGCAAAACATCGTTCACATCCCGAAGCCTACTTATCCCTGGCCTACAGTATACAGTCCGATCAGTGAAACTTTTTATAAAGAAGAAAGCACCTGGTATGACACGGATTATGGTTTCATGACCCCGGAATCTATAAAAAGATACAAAAAACAAAGACTTGTTCAGGTAGGGGCTTTTATGTCCCCTACCACTTCCGACCGGGATATTTTTCGCCCCATTGGCAGATTTGCAGTCTATGTAACTACTTTCGATGATTACGTTGAACTTATGCCGCTGGAAGAGTTAAAAGTTTTCAGAGACCGGATTTTTGAAGTAATGACCAGGGAAGATCCCCAGCCTGAAGAAAGGGGGATACTCCGCCAGATGGCAGCAGCAAGAAAGGAATTTATGGACAACGGAATGCCACAGTTCTGGATCGACCGGATTGCCACCAATTTTCATCGTTTCATTACGTATGGTATCATGGAAGAAACTCCTTTTAAATTCAACAAAACCGATCCATCACTTGCCCGCTATCTGATGATCCGTGCCTATTCTATAGGTATGGTAACCTATGGTGACCTGATAGAGCCGGCTACCGGATTTGCACTCCCTGTCGACATTTATAATCATCCGGTTATTCAGCGCCTGGTAATGCTTCTTGCCACTATTATTGCCATTCAGAATGATTACGCGTCGATAAGAAAGGAAATGACTATAGAATCGGAAAGATTCAATATCATATTTATCTTACAAAATGAGCAGAACATATCATTTGAAGAAGCTTGCATTGAGGGGCTGAGAATACATGATGAATTTGTAAAGGAAATGGAATCTTTATCTATAGGCCTACCCGATTTCAGCCCTTATCAGAAAGAAGTGGAAAATTATGTCTATCACATGAAGCTGATGGTAACTGGTTGCAATGCCTGGTACTATGAAGGAGGGACGCAAAGGTATTTCCCGGATGGCTTTGCAGTAACCCCTGACGGGCAAGACCCAATACCTTTGGATTTTGAAGTAAAACATATCTCCCGGGAATAGAAATGCTATAAGATTTCTTATAACAAGTAATTAAAACACACCATAATACTATAATTAAGTTTTTAATAATATAAAATAATAGATATGAAAGAAGAATTAATCCTTCCACAATGCCATTATCCGTGGCCAACTATTCCCAGTCCAATTGCCAATGCTTTTGATGATGAAGAAAAAGCATGGTACGATAATGACTATACCTTTATTTCTGAAGAGGGAATAAAAAGATGTAAACCCCAGTTTCTATCGAGGGTCGCTACTTATATGAACCCAACATGCGACAGCATGGACCGCATGCGTCCCTGTGCAAGATTAATGATCTATATCACAATATTTGATGATTTTTTTGGAATGACCCCTGCAAATGAATTGAAAATAATGGCAGACCGTGTATATGAAGTAATGATGGGTCAAGATCCACACGAGGATGAAATTGGCATTTTGCGCCAAATGGCGACGGCAAGAAAGGAATGGCTGGCTAACGGCATGCCACAGTACTGGATAGACCGTGTCTCCATTAACTTTTATGAATTTATCATGTATGGTATGATGGAAGAAATCCCCTTCAAACAAGCTGAAAATAGAAAATATCCCTTACTTGCCCACTATCTTAGTTTCCGGAAATATTCTATAGGGATGTGGCCTTATGGAGATCTGATAGATCCTTCAGTTAATTATGCATTACCTGTTCATATTTACAATCATCCCATTATACAGCGTTGCAGAGAGCTTTTATCTCTGATTATTGTGATTCAGAATGACTTTGCCTCTCTCAAAAAAGAGCTTGAAATAGAAAGTGAATCTTTGAATATTATTTTTATTCTAAGACATCAATATAAAATTTCTTATCAGGAAGCCTGTACAGAGGCCATGAAACTACATGACGCGTATGCTCAGGAGCTGGATGATTTGCATCAATCTCTTCCAGACTTTGGTCCTTTTCAAGAAGATGCATATAATCATGTTTATCATATTAAATTGCAAATAAGTGGTTGTGCAGACTGGTATTATAATTCAGGCACCAGCAGATATGAACATAGGGCATTTATTGTACCTCAGTACGGTAGAGAAGGTGATGATATTGTTATTCCACACAGTATTTTTATAAAGGAATAGCAAAAAAAATGATTCTCTTATACAATCCGTTAAATTGATAAAGACCTTAAGTTTATACAAATGCAAGCCTCTCTTCCTGATTTTGGTATTTGGCAAGAAGCTGTGGTTAATTGGGTATATTATATGTATATGATGCTAAGTGATCGGAAGAATATTTTCACCAAACTTGATCATTATAATACCAAGTTTCCCAACCTTTCAGAATTAAAAGAAACTTTCGGGCATAATCACCTTTGATAATCAATTAAATACGATTATTAATAATAGAATAACCAAAAATAAAACTAATTAAATGGAATCTGAAGTTAGACATTTCGAACAACCTTACGCATTAATTTTTGAATATCCATGGCCAGATTTGGTAAATCCTCATTTTGATCAAATGAAGGAAGATTTAGAAAGCTGGTTGGATACTGACTTTACCTTTTTATCTGCGAAAACCCGTGAAAGTTATAAACGCATGGGCCTACACGGGGCCACCGCCAGGATGCTTGCTATAGCACCAACTTATGAGCATGCAAGTGCCTGCAATCGCTTCATGATCTGGATTACCACTTTTGATGATTATTGCGGATTATGTACTGTTGAAGAGGTAGATGATATACATAAAAGAATAATTGGTATCCTCAAAGGTAATCAGCCACTGCCTGATGCGCATCCTCATGATAAAATAATGGCACAGATCAGGGATGAATATCTTGCAGTTACATCTCCCGAATGGCTGGAAACATTCACCTTTTTTATGGATCGTTATATAAAATACGGAATGCGTGCTGAAGCCCCTTATAAGACAACAGGAACATTTCCTCCGCGGAACTATTATATGATATTCCGGGAATATAGCATTGCCATGTATGCCTATGAACCCTGGGCTGAACTTGGGCTTGGATTTGTTTTGCCTAAAGAGATTTCTGCTCATCCTGTAATCCAGCGAATTCAGGCATTAACGAGTAGAATAATGAGCTGGCAAAATGATGTGTATTCATTGAAAAAAGAAATTGCTAGAAAAGGAGAAGTGATTAATTTGGTACTTATTATACAGCATGAAGAAAATATCTCATTGGAGGAGGCGACACAAAAAGTAGTATCCATTCATAATGAAGATATAGCTGAATTTGTTGCTCTGCACAAAAACCTGCCAGATTTTGGTGAGTGGAACGACAAAGTATATCAATATGTACTTTATCAGGGAATGATGATTCAAGGATTGAATACCTGGTACATAAAGGATACTTTGCGTTATCATTCCAGTGATCAATATGCTGAAAAGGAATACACTCGGCTGAACAAATAGTCTTATGGAAGTACTAACGGGCAAGACACAATACCTTTGGATTTTGAGGTAAAATTGAGGTAAAACATATTTCCAGGGAGTGGAAATGCCATAAAATCTCTTGGAACAAATAATTAAAACACACGATCTACTATAATTTAATTTTTAATAATATAATACGATAACGATGAGAGAAGAATTAATTGTTCCTAAATGCCATTACCCCTGGCCTACAGTGAATAGCCCTATTGCCAATGCTTTTGATGATGAAGAAAAAGACTGGTATGATAATGATTATACTTTTATTTCCGAAGAAGGGATAAGAAGATGTAAGCCCCAGTTTCTATCGAGAGTTGCCACCTATATGAATCCTACCTGCGACAGCATAGAACGTATGCGTCCCTGCGCCAGAATGATGATCTATATCACCCTTTTTGATGACTATTTCGGGATGACTCCTGCAAAAGAACTGGAAGTCATTGCAGATCGGGTGTATGAAGTGATGATGGGTGAAGATCCTCGTGAAGATGAAATCGGCATTTTGCGCCAAATGGCAGCGGCAAGAAAGGAATGGCTTGCTAATGGCATGCCACAGTTTTGGATAGAGCGTATTTCTATCAATTTTTATGAATTCATTATGTATGGTATCGCAGAAGAAATACCTTTTAAGCAAGCTGAAAACAGAACATATCCTTTGCTTGCCCACTATCTAAGTTTCCGAAGATACTCAATCGGCATGATGCCTTATGGTGACCTGACAGATCCTGCTATTAATTACGCACTACCCGTTCATATTTATAATCATCCCATTATGCAGCGTTGCAGGGAACTTCTATGTTTGCTTATTGCCGTTCAGAACGACTTTGTCTCTCTGAAAAAAGAAATTGAAATAGATCATGAATGTCTGAATATTATCTTCGTTCTAAGAAATCAATATAAACTTTCTTACCAGGAAGCATGTACAGAAGCAATGAGAATACATAACGCCCATGCTCAGGAACTCGATCACCTGCATAATAATCTTCCTGATTTTGGTGAATTTCAAGAGGCGGCATACGATCATGTTTATCATATTAAACTGCATGTTAGCGGCTGTGCCAACTGGTATTATAACTCGGGAACCAGCCGATATGAACATAAAGCATTTATTATCCCGCAATATGGTAAAGAGGGTGATGATCTTATTATTCCACACAGCATTTTTGTAAAGGAATAATAAAACACTTCAACCGGTTATACAATACAGGATACAGGAAGCTGTAGGACCTATTGTGAGCAATGAGGATCTGCAGGCTTTATTCAATATAAATGATCATACACCATGATAACCCGTTTGACAAATTTATTTTAAAAAAATCTATTCATCAAACCTATGAAAACAGAGAGAAAATTAACAATTAACCCCAAGGACTTTTTCCCTCCGGGATACTATCCCTGGGCCGATGGTATTTCAGCCCCTACAGAGCTTATGAAAAAAGCTGCTGATGACTGGTATGATAACGCTTACACTTTTTTGACTGAAGAGGTAAGAGCAAAATACAAACTGCAGATGCTGCATATGGCGGCTGCAAGAATGACTCCTGAAGCATTATCAATTCCCAACGAACATATTATACCCTGCAATCGATGGATGATATGGATCGCCGTCTTTGATGACACCTATGGACTTTGTCCTATAAAAGAGTTGGAAAAAATAAGAATACAAATGCTTTCTGTACTACAGGGAAGAAATCCGTCTGCCCATGAGAACGGACTGTTTCATGAGACGGCTATTATGCGGAATGAATTTATGTCTTTTCTTCCTGATGAATGGATACAACGATTCGTAAAGCGTATGAGTACTTACATGAAGTATGGCCTTATGGAGGAATGCCAGTATTCAAGACTCGGGAAAACACCTCCTCCTTACTTATTTTAATTTCATTCGCACAATATCTATTATAGTATGTATATGAGCACGATTCACAGAATAGCTTTATTTAGAAAAGTTTGAGAATCAAACAGCTTAAGGCTTTGTATCAGACATAAAATCCAATACAACATATTTTAGTAATATTTTTATGTCTGCAATAAATTAAGAATGATGAAAACTAAAAGGTGCCATTTTAGTAATGGTACCTTTATTTTCTAACTTGTAACAAATATCTATCTTTGTTACCATAAGATATATTATATTTTGCTATACTTTATTGCTCAACTATGGTGAGCGCATTATAGCCTCCACTTCCTGAAATATCAAACTGGCTTATTGTTCCATCAAACCCTACCGTAATCCAAGTAAAAGGTCTTAATTTATCTCCTTTATTCAGATATACACTTACCGTACATGCCGAACCTACGGGTACAACATTAGGACTGGCACCAGTATCCGAAGCATAGCCGTTATTTGTTTTTACCCTTTGAGTAATTATCCCTGCGGGGCTTCTAACTTCCCAGATAGCCTCCGTCTGGTTATTACCACCCGTATTTACCTGGCTGGGTTGTAATGCAAATGTAAAGGTTGCAAAATACACACCATCACGTGGGGCGATGAACTCACCTGTTGCAGGTGTAAAGTTCGTGGTTGGAACCCCAGAATCAGAGTCCAATACTTCTGTCCAATTAGTCAAATAGGATGAACGTCGTTGAACAATCCCTGATTTAGTTCCTATTTCGGAGGGTGTGGCACTTTCAAATACATAGGTATCCTGTGTTATTTTCTTAGCCATTACCACAATGCGAGGTTTCCCTTTAGGATAAAAACTAACCCAATTGGTACCATCCGAAAATTCTAAATAGCCCTTCACACCAATTGCCGGGCTTGCAACATAACGAAGGGCACCCGCACCTGCCTGGCTGGCTGTTTTATCGGTATTTCCTATCGCCACCGAACCATTGGAGCCGCCACGCAGGTCTATAGCTACCTTTGGATTGGCAAGCAACACGCCTACCTTTCCTGTTTTATCAATGATTACTTTACCTGCATCAGTTTTAATTTCAACAGGATTAGTAGGATTTTGTACCCCTAATCCAATTTGGGCATTAACCTCTGTTACAATGAACAACAGAGGTATGAAAGCGGTTACTACGCTTTTAATTTTATAGTGTCTTATAGTCATTGGTATACTTTTTACAGCTCGCTAATGCTTAAATTATTTAATTTACTGTCATTTAAAGTATTTCTTGCACTGCCTAAAGTGTGTTTAATACTAAACTTTACAGTATCATTCTTTTTAAGATTAAAAATGGCATTGCAATTACCACTTATATAATTATTTACTGCACCAGCCTGAAATGCCGGATAAGAATTGACTGTTTTAAATATGGAAATATTATCTGTGCTCTGGCTGCTTTCTATTGCTGTTTCTAAAAATGTATTTTTAGGGATATTGCCATTGGATAAAGTAATATTGAAAGAAACCAAATAAAACCCATCCCGTGGCGCTTTAAAAATACCATTGACGGGATCAAAATCTCCATCCGGTCCAGTACCTAAATCTACCGTTTCCACCCATCCATCAATGTAGGTAACAGCGTTGCTCTGTATATTTTTTGCAGAACTTTTATTGGCATTCACAAGCGCCTTAGTCGGTGCCGTCAGTGGCAAGGCAATCCATTGTTCACCATCAGAATATTCTAAAAAACCACCTGTGTTATAGCGTATAGCACCACCTCCTGCCTCGGAAGGAGTTTGTATGTTAGTACCAACACCGATAAGCCCCTTATTATCTACCGACCTCAGATCTACTTTAGTTATGGGATGTAAAACCCCAATTCCTAACTTACCCTCTGATGTCATAACTACATCATTAGATAGCTGTGCTGCATCTGGTGCTGCACCATTGTCTTTTGCAGCATCTATCTGTAAGGAATGTACAGGATTCAGAGTAAAAAAACCTACCTGTGCCGTCATTTTACTTGCTGAAAGAATTAAAATACAAAGCAGCCAATTATATACAATATTAAATTTCTTTTTCATAATCTATCTTTTAATGTTCTATAATGGTTAAATTATTAAATCCATCATCAGGATTTGCAGGATCTGAAGAATTACTGGTGACCCTAAGCGAAACAGCACCTGAGGTAAGGTTATGATATAATCTAGCCACCACTTTTGTGCCAGCAGTTAAGGTAAGCGTAACCGTACTTGAACCTCCGGCTTGTGTTGAACGAACAGAATTTGCATCGTCGGGAGTCCCCGTCATCGATTGACCGAAAGTTTTATAGACGCTAGCCAGAATTGTATTGCTTACAGGATTATAAAACTGAGACTCAACTCTGGATCCATCATTAATAATGACTCCATTAAAATTAAAGGTTAATAAAAAAGTATAAGTACCATTACGAGGAGCTGTAAACTCACCTGTAGCCGGAATAAAACTGTTACTCATATCACGTACCACATTCCAATTTCCAATAGTAGTGGCTATCCCCTGTTGTATTGACTGACTTGTAATTTTACGCACAACTACCACCGCTTTTTGAGGAGCTACATAGGCTTTATTCCATACGGATCCATCCGAAACTTCAATTTTTGCTCCTACAGGTATATCAGCAACATCATATCGCACAGTACCTGCACCCGCTTCGTTCGCTGTCATGGTAGTAGTACCCAGCCCTAAAGCATTTTCAGTACCTACCGACCTCGCATCTAATTTTACCTGAGGATTGAGAGTGCCTACTCCAATAAATGCGGTTGTTTTATTAATTACAATATCATTAATAACCTGTGTATCAGTTGGACTACCTGTAGTAACATTATCCTTAGCCCCATCTACATGTAAAATTCCTTGCGGATTTTCGGTTCCTATCCCAATTTGTGCAAAAGTAAAGCTGATATTCAAATAGAGTATTGCCATTAATAACACCTTATACATTATCTTACTTATTTCTCTCATTTTAGTTTTTTTAGATTATTCTAGAGGGTTTCTTTATGTCTTCATTTGTACAATAGGGGGAAGATCCTATAAAATAATTGGGTTAAATAGAGTATATAAAATCATTGAAACTCCTTATTAAAAATGACTTTTCCATTTTGTCACTGTATTTCTGCTTAATTTAAAGTGTTTGGCAAGTTGAGAATTATTCAATTTATTCTTTTTCTGATATTCTAATATGTGGATAATGGTTGAAGGATCATAGGAACGATGTCTTTGATTAAATCTTGCGCTTTCTTCAAAACCTCCGCTAAAAAGTACTTTGTTTATTTCAATAATGTCAAGTGCTGAAAAATCAGATTTAGATAATAATTGTTGAAATTCTTCTTTTCTTTCTGGATGTTTTATAATTAACATATCATCGTAAATTTTTTTATAATCAGGTGTGTTTTTCATATTTTCTTACTTTTCTTTTTTTAAGTTATTATATTTGTTAATCCATTTATACAAAGTACTTTTCGGTATCCTATATTCTTCTATAATTTGTAATTTTGTCTTAATGCCATTTTCTAACTGCTCTAAGATAAAATCTACAATTTCCTTTGTATAAATATTTTTTCTGTAATAGGGTAATGAGGACTTTTTATCTCCGGCTTTATTATAGTTTGAACCCTGAGGAGCATATAAAATCAGATACTGAGAATAAAGCCTGAAAAAATCATACTCAAGCAATGTGCTTAATCTTAAAAGAATATTGGTATCCAAAGACTTTTGGGATTGTATTACTTCCCATTCCTTGTCAGTACATTTTAAAAAATTACAGACACGGACTGAATCAAATGCCTTTTCCTCAACACGTTTGCTTATTAAATCTCCAATATGAATATTTTTAAAATCGAAAATCATGAATGTTGTTTGTATGTTAGAATTTGTGTTTTTATGAGAATTATAAAATTGGATTTACTATTATATATGTACAGCATATTCTATTGTATACCCAATATAATTATCCATTTTAGAATACATATGTTGTCATTGAATCAAGCTATTTTTTCTGTGTGTTAATTTAAGATTGCTGAATGGTCATTTATATTTTTAGAATTTTATGAGGGATATTAACTCATTTCAACGACAACTAATATTCTAATTACAAGGTTACATACTTTAATCAGATATTCAAAGTATTATAAGTAATATTTTCGGAAATATTAACAAAAAAAAGAGGGGGAAATCACTTTATTATCAGTAAATTCTACAATAAATAAAATTCTTTTAATTCTTCAGTTTGATGGAAAGCAAATGATTAATAACTTCCGATTTAATGAAAATATTTCAAAAAAAATAAACAAAAATAACATACCACCTTATTCCTTAGTTAAAACAAATACAGTACTACATTTATAATTTTATCATATATTATTGATGTGAGTATCGTATATATAAAACTAACAATGGTGACAACAAAAAAAGAAGTTGTTTTTAAAAGAGCTTTCCTTACATTGTTTTTCTGTAAGTAATTCATATCAATAATTATGGTAGAAGCTACAGTCAACTGTTGGCTGACTTTCGTTATCTCTGCGTATCAATCTGTTTAAGATATTTTTTCCAAATCATCAGTATAAATTTAATTCGATTGCAATAGTACTAAAGCATTGGTAAGGTAAGAATTAGTTTTAATATTAGTATTTATAGAAAAATAGTTTTTTTGATCATTAAGATACATGAAATATTATCATGTAGTTAATATTTTCTTTGACAAACCTATACACAAAAAAAATTCACTTTCATTTATTAAAAAATGAATGTTATATATTCAGAAAAAGACACCATAAAAAAGACAACCTCTTCTCATATACCTACTTCAATATACTTACAGAAATACACAGTAAGATATCCCATTTACAACAATTCAAAACTTTAACACTTATATATTACACAAAGTAAAATACCAACATATTTCCAAAAACAGAATCAATAATACAACATTAATAACATATTATTATTCTCTACACCATACTGTCTTATGATTCAAAAATTCTAAAATAAGCACCAAAGAAAAATTACTTTTTTTCAGAAATTATAACACAATACCCATATAGCTATAGCAGTAAATTTATAATTTCGCAGAGATCTTACCACAGATAATCAACTTTCGATGATGTATTAAAATAAAATTTAATTCCAAATAACAATCCCTC
Organism: Chryseobacterium sp. StRB126; assembly: GCF_000829375.1. Classification (NCBI taxonomy): domain Bacteria; kingdom Pseudomonadati; phylum Bacteroidota; class Flavobacteriia; order Flavobacteriales; family Weeksellaceae; genus Chryseobacterium; species Chryseobacterium sp. StRB126. The sequence goes on along the minus strand of NZ_AP014624.1, from coordinate 2,247,412 downwards.
TTTAAAACACAAACAAATGACAAAAATTAACCCACTAATTTTCCAATACTTCCCGTTAGATAAATCAGGAGATATAGCAATCTTTTCTAGATAGAAAAATCAAAATCAGATTAATCATTTACATACTCTGACTTTAAAATTAAGGTCAGGAGTGATAATATATACTCTATGAATACATCAAGGAATATCATTAAAAATTTATTGTTATATAATAATGAAAACCAAATCCTCTATGATCTTAACAGCCTATCGGGAAAAGAAATAGCCGAAAAAATAATAACCGTTGCCACCAGCCTAAGATCTACAGGAAAATTTGGTTGTGGAGATAGGGTGATTCTGATTATGAATGATTCACCGGAATTTATTTATTCATTCTTATCTTTAATATCCATCGGGTGCATTCCCGTTCCCCTTAACCCTTTAATTCAGGATTCGGAATTAGAATATATCTTACTGGACTCTAAAGCAACAGGGGTTATTATAGATAATCACCAATATCTTAGGCTTTATCATACTATACATAGCTCATACCACATTATAAATGATTGCATCATAGTAAATAATCCTTCAGTAAAAGAATATGGTTCAATAAATTATTTGCAGAAATTTTTATCTCCTCAAAATTTCCCTGCCGCTTCTTTGGAATTGGAATTTGAATATGCAGAAAATAATCCGGTTGCTTTCTGGCAATATACTTCCGGAACTACCGGTAATCCAAAGGCAGTACAGCACAGGCACCATACTATGCTTACAAATACAGAGCTATTTGCACAAAAGACATTGGAAATTGCTAAAGAAGACATCATATTATCCGTTTCCAAGATGTTTTTCGGTTACGGATTAGGAAACAGTCTGTTTTTTCCGTTGCTCACAGGAGCTTCTGTGATAATTGATGAAAAATGGTTCACAGTTGATTATCTGAAAAAAAACATAAGGCTTTATAAACCCACCATTTTATTTGGGACCCCAAAAGTATATGCGGAAATTCTTCATCAGCACGAGAACTTTTCAAAAAATGAGTTCAATAGCATAAGATTATTTATATCCGCAGGTTCTTCCCTTCCGGAATCCATCATCAGAGAATGGGAGACAGTATTTGATAAAACGATTATCAACGGAATTGGCTCTACAGAAATAGGGCATATTTTCATGTGCAACCACCAATTACAAGAACAAAGTAAAAATTCATCACTAGGTGTTCCCGTTCCCGGCTACCATATAAAAATAAGCAGGATCGACACGCCCGATGAAACAATAGAAAACTATGGAGAGATAGGTGAACTGTGCATTTATCCTCCAAAAAGCACACTCAGTTCATATTGGGAAAAAGAAGAAACCAATAAAATAAAATATAAAGAAGGTTGGTATTTTTCAGGAGACCTGTGTTCTCAAAATGAAGATGGCTCCTACATCTATCACGGCAGAAAAGACGATCTATTTAAGGTAAATGGACGCTGGGTAAATCCTATTGAAATAGAAAATTATGTATTACAGAACTTCAGGCAGGTAAATGAATGTGCCATCAGCTATTACCTGGATGATGATGATCTTGCCAGGTCAGTATTATATCTGGTGGAAAAAAACGGAATAGCCACTGATGTTCTTTCTGAAGAAATTCAAAAAAAACTGTCAGAAAACTTCCCCTCCTATAAACGTCCTTCCAGAATTTATTTCATAAAAGAATTAACCAGAAATAGCAATGGAAAAGTAATCAGAAAAAGACTGGAAAACAATTTAACATAACACAAATTATTAATATTAAAATATGCAGATAATAGATGCAGTAAGCGAAGTTCCCGGAATGAATATCATTGGTATCCGTGGTAAAATGCAGAATGGCTTTCAATGCCAGATTTACGAAATCGAAAAAGAAAAATCCTTATCCGCCTGGGCTTCAGAATTAAGCAGACAGCTATTGGATAAAAATGCTGTTTCGCAAGATGAGCTGGGCATAATTATCAATGCTTCTATTTCGCTATATGATACTACTGCTCTGAGAAATACCTCAGCTCCCGGCGTAGGGCATGAAGTACAAAAGCATTTGGATGCAAAAAATGCATTCGTTTTCGAAATGTTTCATAATGACTTGGGAAATATGATTAAAATCGCATCTGATTTTTTATCAAACTCTGAGCATAAATATGCATTGATCATTCAATCAAATAAATTCTCGGATTTCCTTAAGGATGATAAAAACGGATTCTGTATTCCTGACGGGGTAAATGCATTGCTCCTTAAATCAAGCAACAACAAAATAGAACTGGAAAATATCCATATTCTTTCCTCAGAAATATCAAAAGCGGGTTTAAGCTTCAATGCAGGAAATGAAGAAGCCCTGAAAAAAGAGAATATTTTCAGGCTGAACTGGAATTACAGTTCATCCTTTGTAAAAGCCATCAACGCTGAATTGAAAAATATATTCTTAAACCTAAAAGAACAACAGACCCCGGTGATCACAGAAAAATGGTTTTCAGAACACCTCTCATCCCATGAAACTGAAAATACACTAGCCATGAATACTATTCCGTGGCATTTACAAGAAAACAAACAACTAAAAGAACACCCCCTCACCATAGTATCATACAATCCGTTTCTTGCCCAATATTCGGTTCTAAAAATTACAAATGATGAAATATAACTCCTCAATAAAAAGTGTAGCCATAGGACTTCCAGAGACATATTACACCAATGATATGCCTCCGTTTTCCGAAATTCCCAATCTTCCAAAAAACTGGTGGAGAAATTGGGGAATGGAAGGAAGATATATGGTAAACAAAGAAAAAGGAGAATCCTGCTCTCAACTTGCCAGAAAAGCATCTTTGGGAGCCATAGAAAAAGCAGGTCTTTCTACACAGGACATAGATCTTATCATAGGAACCACATGCACCATTACAGGTTGGTCTGATAAAGAAGACGACAGAATTTTCCCGGGAATTTCAGAGTATTTAAAAACAGAACTGAACTGTAAACACTCAGCCATGACTATGGAAGTCAACCAGGCATGCATATCATTCCTGGTAGCCCTACAAATAGCATCTGATTACATAAAAACAGGAATGTACGAAAACGTTCTGATCTGTTCCGCAGAAACATTTACGCAAATTGCAGACTTCTCCTTACCCTCTTCTACCCTTTTTGGAGATGGTGCGGCAGCAATAGTCATTGGAAGATCAGAAAAAGAAGGAAAATTGGTTTCTTCTCACTATAAAAGCATTCCCACCTATAATGATATTGCAACATTACAATGGAAAACCCCGGCAGATAAGCCCGGGAAAGAATTTATCCGTCCTTACTTTACATTAGGAGAAGATGCCCCCACTCAAATGCAGACATTTGTGCCTCAAAATGTTCCTGAGGTTGTCTTTAAAGCTTTAGAAAAGGCAGACGCATCTCTTGAAGATATACATCATTTTGTCTTCCATCAGCCATCAAAAATGCTTATCAGAATGTGGGCAATGGGAATAGGAATAAAGAAAGAAAAATATACAACCACCGTAGAAAAATACAGTTGCCTGAGCTCTGCCTCAATCCCCATGACCCTCTACTTTGCATTAAAAAACGGGAAAATAAAACCCAATAATACAGTTGTATTTGCCGGAGCAGGAATCGGATGGGGTTTTGGAGCACAGGTATGGAATACAGAAAATATTAACTATTAAAAATTACAATAGAATGGAAAACCAAGAATTATTCAACAAAGTGTATGCTATTTTAGCAGATATTGCAGAATGCGATATCAATATGATTAAACCTGATACAGACCTGTTAAATGAAATAGGGGTTACTTCTCTTATGGGATTGGAAGTTTTGGTTGAGCTGGAAAGAGAATTCGACATCAGCTTAGATGAAGGAATCCTGATCAAAATGAAGACGCCGAAAGATATCGTAGACGTTCTGGAAGAAGAATTGGCCGTTTAAGAATACAAAACACAATCTTTGGGTTTTTACCAGCGTGTCGGGCCCAAAGATTTTAATAGATTTTGACTTTTTACCAATATTAATACAGCCCATTAATGTTGGTTCATAACAGACATCCGTAATTAAAAATACTCACTTAAAAAAAAGTGAGGGTTATTTCTTTTGGAAAAATTAAAACAAAATAATCTAAATAATGATTGAAAATTTAGAAGTCGATGAATTAGTAATAGGTGCAGGACTTTGTGGCCTTATGTACGGTATTTCTGCAGTTACCGAAGGAAGCTCGGTTGCCATCAGCGAAGCCCATCATAAAGTAGGAGGTTATGCTACCAATTTTTATCGGAACAAAAGAAAATTTGTTTTTGACTGCAGCCAACATAAAGTAAGCGGACTCAAAGAAAATGTTGGAAACCTATGGAATACCCTTAAAAGACTCGAACTACAGTCATTACTAGACGAATTCGAATTGCATGAAGAAATTGGAACAGTAGTGTATAAAAACCAATTCATCAAACTTCCCTCTGAGCCGGAAGACATAAAAAAAACACTCATTACCCATTTCCCGGATGAATTGGCAGGAATAGAAAAACTATTTCAGGATATAGAATCTCACGGATATCAGCATTATATGTTTTTTAGAAAACTGATGAATGAATATACCATAAACAGGGATATTTTGAGAGAAAGCAGAGGCTTATCAAAAATTACAGCCCGTGATTACTTTCAATCCATTTTCAAAGGACCGGACATTGTAGAAGTACTCAGTCCCATTGCTATTTATTCAGGTTCCATTTCCAATGAAGTCAATGCATTTTATTTTCTTCATTGCCTTTATGCCATGTTCTATGGCGGCCCCGCATTTATGAAAGGAACCGGACAGCGTATTTCGGATCTGCTGTTAAAAGAATTTGTAGACCGCGGCGGAATTCTTTTGAAGAAAAACCAGGTGCACGAGATGGAAGATATGGGTGACCATATGCTGGTAACCACCCGGAAAAATATAGTAAAGACCAAAAGGGTCATCGCGACCTGCCCTCCCGAAGATGTAGTAAGAATGCTGAAAAAAGATGAAAAGTCTCAGGAATTTAAAGAAGTTCTCGAAAACTTTACTGTTGGATGGGGACATTTTTGTGTATTTGCTGTACTTTCTGTTCCACCCAATGAACTGGGAATTAGCTCACCAGAATACCTTTTGGTGTCCGACACGGGTGATGACTTTACAGAAGAAGATTTTGAGAACGACCGGTATTATGACCTTTTTACCCTGAGTGTCAGCAACTATCACCGGGTAGACCCGGAAGGCGGCTATATTCTCCAGCTTATAGTTCTGGATCACGGAGACCGCTGGTTCCACCTGTCCGAAGAAGAATATAATCAGAGAAAAGATAAAATTCAGGAAAAACTGATCAAAAGAGTTCTTAAAACCTTTCCTCAGATAGAAGACAAGCTGATCTATACAGAATCTTCAACTCCGAAGACCAATTACAAATTTACACTGGCTACCAAAGGTTCGGCTTTCGCCTACAAAATGCTTCCAAAAACCAATTTAGGGCTATTGAGCAACTTCCCAAATGACAAAGTAAAACTGGTAAGCACATGGTCCGGAGGTCCCGGCTATGAAACCGCAATGTGTTTCGGATTTACACAAGGAAAACTATTAAATATGGAAAAAACACAAAATATATGAGCAATCTAAAGAAAAAAACACTAAGCCCAAAGTTTACCCTCTTACTAGAAAAACTGAATAAAGCTTCCGAAAAAAAACAGATGAGCCTCCTTCTGGATCATCCTTGGGACGAACCTATAGAAAGCGCCTGGCTGAAAAAAAGAGAAAATATTGCGATCTACGGAACACCTTATTATGATCTTGCTACAGAAGAAGAAAGAAGGCTTTTATCCGTCTATGAAACAGGTTCATGGTGGTACACTTTCATCGTATTCGAAAACCTTGTGTCAGAATACTATATGAAAATCGTCAATCATGGCTCCCTTAAAAAATTTCCCGAAGTCGTAAAATACATACATCATTTCTGCAAAGAAGAAATAGTGCATGCAATGGTCTTCAAAAAGGCAATGGCCCATTTTCAGATTACCCCCTTCCCGAGCCCTTTAAACCTTAGAGAAATATACAGCCACAATGCCTCAATGTCCGAATTTCCCTTAAAGGCCATCTACCTTACCATTCTTATTGAATGGCTGGCAGAAAACAATGCAATGGAAGACTGCAACAGCAAGGAAATTTCCCCCTTATCAAGAGCTGTAGCGGTAGAACATCATAAAGAAGAAGCAAGACATATAGAATGGGGCAAAAATATGATCCGTGAGTTTATAGATATGGTTCCTGAATTTTTGAAAGAAGCACAGGAAAGTACAGCTCCAATGCTTAGAAGCATGCTTGATATGTCTGTCTGTAGTATTGTAGTGTATTCCCGCGTCGGCTTTCAGAATCCTGCATTCAGAGATTATAAAAAACTGATTCCTGCCGTGTTGGAAAGTGAAAACCGTCAGAAAATCAATTCCAGAATTATGGCTCCCTTGATGAGATACTTCCTGGAACTTGGAATCTTCGATCCTAGTGATGATGAAAACATGAAAGTATGGAGAGACAACAGATTTGAAAAAGATGTGGAAGATGCTGTAGAATATTTCAGAAAAAAATCTGCCGCAACAGAGGATATAGATAATGTAATGAACAAAAACTACGACTAATGAATACTGTCATATCCGGATTTGGTCATGCTCTGCCCTCTGCAACCATAGACAACAAAACAATTGTTGAATGGATGAATACCACGGAAGAATTCATAGAAACCCGTACAGGCGTGCTCACCAGACAACATATTTCTGAAAATGAAAGCACAGGCGTATTAATGGTAGAAGCCTGCAAAAAAGCAATTGAAAAAGCCAATCTCTTACCGGAAGATATCGATATGCTGATTGTAAATACATTGAGTCCTGATTACCATGATCCGTCTCAGGCCTGCCTGATTCAGCCAATGCTTTCTCTGAAAAATACAATTCCCGTATTTGATATCCGGGCGCAGTGTAGTGGGCTTATTTATGGAATGGACATCGCAAGACAATTTATAGCAACCGGAACTCATCAGAATATATTAGTCTGCTGCGGAGAAGCTTTATCAAAAAGAATGGACTATTCTGATGAGGGCAGAAACCTCTCTATATTACTTGGTGACGGCGCCGGAGCTGTTGTGCTAAGTGCTTCAGAAGATCAGAACAAAGGAATTCTGGATGCTGCAATACACGCTGATGGAAGTTATTTTGAACTGCTTTGGACAGAAAGTCCCGGTACATCAGGCAAAACCTTCAGCGGAGATGAGAGCAAATGTTCCTATTTCCGGATGAACGGCAAAGCCATGTTTAAACATGCAGTAGAGAAATTCACTGAAGTAACAGTACAGACATTGAAAAAGCACAATCTTTCCATGGAAGATATAGATGTTATTATTCCCCACCAGCCCAATATGAGAATTTTGGATGCAGTGATAAATAATCTGGGAATTCCAAGAAATAAGGTACAGATCAATGTACATAAATATGGAAATATTGCTTCCGGTTCTTTACCCATCACTTTGAGTGAATATATGGAGAATACTCCTCCGGAAGAAAGAGAAGGAAAGCTGGGACTTATAGTAGGATATGGCTCCGGAGCGACATGGGGAAGTGTTTTATATAAATTCTAATTCATAATACCATGTGGATCAATAAAACAGGAAATATAAACAACTCTTTAGCCATCTTGGGAACAATATCCAACCCGGTTTATCTGGTAAAAGAAAATCAGGAATACATACTGGTAGAAGGAGGATTAACCCGGGATGCCAAAGCTCTGCTGGCACAATTGAAAAAACATGTTTCTGATCTGTCATTAGTCAGACACTGGTTTATTACACACTCCCATTATGACCATTGCGGAGCTATAGAATCTCTTTATCCTTATCTGAAGCATGTAAAACTATATGCCTCGGAACATGCGGTGAAAAACTTCCGTAATGAAAAATATGTAAAAAGGATTCGTCAGCTGAATGCCCTGATCTCAGATAAAGAGATTAAAAAATTTCCGGCGGACTTACAACAGATTCCTTTCATCACTTTGAAAGATAAAGAACAAATAGAAACGGAATCTGGAATCTGGGAAGTAATCTATACTCCGGGCCATAGTCCATGTTCTGTGAGTATTCATTATAAAGAAAAAGACATTTTGTTTGTATCGGATGCTTTAGGGGAAATTATCAATACAAAAAAATGGTTTCCATTGGCTTTTGATCATGTAAGACAATTTATAGACAGCATCAATAGATTGGGAGATTTGTGTGCCGAGACCGTTGCTTTAGGACACAATGGTATCCTTACAAGTGTGGAGGCCCTATCTGCCCCTGCCTGCAGCCTTCTTGGGTGTAACGAATTGATAGAGTTTGTTGCCCTACGTAAAGATTATTTATCAGAAGAAGAATTGGTGGATCACGTATGCAAAAAATATAAAGTGATGGATCATTCCTTCATTCCGGATAAAGTATACAGAAAAAGTATAGGACTATTAATCTCTCATTTAAAAACAGAATCATTCGTATGAATCAAAATCCAAAATATACAGAATATGACGTTTGCATTGTAGGAGCAGGAATTGCCGGTATTTTCCTGGCCTGGCTGCTTGGTTCACAAGGAAAAAAAATACTGATTTTAGAAAAAAATGCTAAAGTCAATATGAATGGTGCCGATATTTTAAAGCCTTCCGGAATCAATGTCCTTGAAAAACACGGACTGCTACAGGAACTTATGAATAAGGAATGCAGAGTGAGAGATCAGCTCAGTGTTTTTCATAATGGCATTCAGGTCGATCACATCAATTATAAGGCAGAAAACGAAAGAGGATATTTCATGGTTTGTCCATACAGTGTTTTACTGGAAACGATTTATGATAAAATTCAGGCCATCAAAACCATAGAACTTTTGGTCAATCAATCCGTTTCAAAAATTAATGAAGTGGAAAACGGGGTCTATGTAACTCTTAATTCAGGAGAAGAGATTTTCAGCAATATCCTTATCGGAGCGGACGGAACCAAATCCATTGTAAGAGAATATGCGGGAATAAAAGCCCATTTCGACTATTACGATCATGTGATGTATTTCAACAAATACCCTATTACATCAAGTGTAGAAGAGCTCAACCGATTGTATGTAGACAAAAACGGAGGGCTCGCCTATTTCTACCCGATCAACAATACAGAAGCCCGATGTGTTTTAGGATTTAATATGGAAGAAGGGAAAAACCTGAAAGAATCCGGAAACAAAGAAACTTTGATCAACCGACTGAAAACATTTGTTACCCAAAGTGATGACATGTTAAACCAGATCAATTCACTGGACAATTTCCTCACTTTTCCCTTATGCAGAATGCATTCTGAACAATACTTTAAAGGAAGGATACTTCTTTTGGGAAATGCAGCCCATTCCATCCATCCCATTACGGGACAGGGAATGAACCTGGCTATCGAAGATACAGGAGAACTCTTCATCTGGCTTTCAAAATATTTTAACAGTGAAATTTCTTTGGAAGAAGCACTGGCAAGCTATCAGGAGCAACGTTTTGAACTTAACAATAAAGTTCTAGCTTATGGTCATCGCCTGGCAGGCAGTTTCGGAAGTGCAGAAGACTTTATGAACAGCCTTAATTCCAAAATACAGACCAGCAGCAGAGACCTTTCCATACTCAATAAGATTTAAAAATAATTATGCAAATAGATTTATCAGACAAACATTTTTTAGTGACAGGAGGCGGAAGAGGAATCGGAAGAGCTATTGTTCAGCAGCTACTTTCATCGGGAGCATCCGTATCATTTACCTATAATCATGGGAAAGAAATAGCAGAAGCTTTTTTGGACAAACTTTCAGCTGAATTTCCGGGTAAGACTATGCTTTATCAGGCTGACATAAAAAATGAAGAACAATCAAAATCTTTAATCGCCGAAATTGAAAAATCTGCATTAGGTCCGCTATACGGCTTGGTAAACAATGCAGGAGTCACAATGGACGCCCCTTTTTTCAGCATGACCACCGATATGTGGACCAATGTACTAGAAACCAACCTGAATGGAACCTATTACCTCACAAAAGCAGTGATAAGATCTTTCATCCGAAAGAAAAATTCAAAAATCATCAATATATCATCTGTTTCAGGTGTAAGAGGAGCAGTGGGACAGGCCAATTACGGAGCAACTAAAGCAGCTGTTATCTCTTTAACCAAAACACTTGCTCTGGAATTTGCAAAATTCAACTTACAGGTAAATGCTGTTGCCCCGGGATTTATTGATACCGAAATGGTAGCCAAAATGAATGAACAGGACAAAAAGAAAATAGATCAGATGATCCCCATGAAAAGGATGGGAAAAACGGAAGAAGTTGCTGAGCTGGTAACCTTTCTGTGCTCGGACAAAAGCAGCTATATCACTGGGCAGACATTCATCATCGATGGAGGATTAACTTTATAAAAAACACAAAACATATGAAAAGAATCGTAATTACAGGGATGGGTGTAGTAAGCCCTTTAGCCTGTGAAAAAGGAGCCTTTTGGGAAAAAATCTTGAATGGAGAATCAGGAGTCGGAGACCTTACAAAACTGGAGCCCTCCAACTATAAAGGAGTTACCCGCGCTGCTGAAGTAGACTTGGAAAAAGATTATAAGAATACTGAATTGCTGGAGCATTTTAAGCCTTATGGTAAAGCCGTTACTTATGCTGCTGCTGCGATAGACATGGGTCTGAAAGATGCCGGTTTTGAAAAATTCACTAAAAAAAATAATTACGGAGTTATTCTGGGTACTACAAACGGCAACCAGGATATTGTAGAAAGAATTGTAGATCAGTGGAATCTGGAAATGAAACATGAATACCTTTCCTCTAAAGCTGCAAAAACACTTACTTATTTTAGACCGGTTGAATTAAGTGCCAGTATAGCAAAATATTACAATCTCGGCGGAACAAATATGGTAATTCCTACAGCCTGTGCAGCAGGAAATTATGCTATCGGCACCGCCTATTCTATGATTCGTGAAGGCAGATCTTCCCTGATTATTGCAGGAGGTGCTGACCCTTTTACACGGTCCTGCTACACCGTTTTTTACAGATTGGGAGCCATGTCAAAAGACAACTGCAAACCTTTTGATCAGAACAGGAACGGAATGATTGTAGGAGAAGGAGCTGCTGTTTTAGTATTGGAAGAACTGGAACATGCATTAGCAAGAGGAGCTAAAATATATGGCGAAATCAAAGGATACGGCTTAGCCTGTGATGCTTATGATCCTACCGCCCCTGATCCGGAAGGTTCCGGTGCTACCCTGTCTATGAACAATGCAATAAAATCAAGCAATATTGATAGAGAGAACATCACTTATGTAAGCGCCCACGGAACAGGAACAAAAGCCAATGATTCCCATGAGGTAAATGCGATGCGCAATGTTTTCGGAGAAGAAATAGATTCTTTATATGTCAATGGAATCAAATCCATGTTAGGACACTGCATGGGAGCAGCCAGTGCATTGGAAGCAGTAACGGCCACTCTTTCCCTACATCATCAAAAAGTTCCCAGAAACCGCAATACAGAAAAAATTGATGAAGCTTTCAATACTCATTTTCATATCCAGCCATCCTCAGAAATCGAAAATAAAGTAGATCATGTTCTTAGTAATTCTTTCGCTTTTGGCGGAAATATATGCAGCGTAATATTCAGTAAATATGATAGCAAATAACATTTCAAATAACGATATAGTAATTTCCATAATAGGCTTCAATAGTCCATACGGAACGGAGATTGACAATTATTTCTTCCGAAAAGAATCGGAAACGAAAGCTTTAATCATTGAAGATCATGATCCCCAGAAGTTTTTAAAACCAAAAGGACAGAGATTCCTTAACAAAGCAACATTGTTGTTCTGTAATGCAGCATTTCATGCCATACATAGCAGGAGTTTAAGTTCGATAATCAATGAAGCTCCTGAAAGAATCGGGCTTTATGACGGCACTGAACTTTCCAACCTTGAAGACTGTTTTATCTTTGATTTAACTGCAAAAAATCAAGGTCCGGACCGTGTAAGCCCAATGAAAGCTCCAAGCACCATTGCCAATGCAGCAGCCAGTCAGATGGCCATTCAGGCAGGAATAAAAGGTCCCAATTTCAGTGTATGTGCAGGGATGGCAGGAAGCCTTCAGGCTTTAGATATTGCTTCCCTCCATCTAAAACAGGGAATCACAGATTACGGAGTTATTGCCTCTACAGAAGTCCGAAATGAATATCAGGAGTCTATCCGCAGGGGAAATGAAACCCTGCACAGACCAGTCTCCACCGAACTTGGAATTGCAATGGTTTTAGAACGTAGGGAAACTTTATCTGAAGCAGGCAGAAAACCTTTAGCCACAATAAAAAAGATACATTCTGAAACCCATACTGAGGGGCTGCCAATAGAAGCATTTCTGTATCAGAATATTTCAGGTATGGCAGCACTATTCAGTTTTGATACCATTATTTTTTCCGGAGGCACTTCGGTAATTGATGAAACTATTTTTGAAGAAGTGTTAAGAAAAAATGGGCTGAGCACATCTGTCATTTATCCTGAAAACCTTTTTGGAGATAATGACAACGCCGGAGGTATGCTGGGAATAGCCTATGCTGTTTCGGTATTCGAAGGAAAAAGCATTCACAAAACAGATCAGGAAAACATTCTGGTCCTTTCAGCAGACAAGGCAGGAACTGTAATTCTCAGCATAATAGAAAAAACAAAATAAATGGAAGCATTATTAGAATCCTATCAGATCACTCAAATTTTAAAATACAGACATCCGTTTCTTCTGATAGATAAAGTGACGGGTTATATTCCCGGAAAAGAACTTACTGCTGTAAAAGCCGTCTCTATGGGTGAGCCTTATTTCACAGGTCATTTTCCCGATTTCCCCATTATGCCCGGAGTTCTTATTACGGAAGCTTTAGCACAGGCTTCATCGCTCATGCTGGCTTTAGATGATCTGGAATGGGAAAAAGGAGGGCCTCTTCCTCCTACAGAAAGACCCATAATAGGGGTTTTAGGAAATGTCCAGATTAATTTTCTAAAGTCGGTATTACCAGGATGCTTGCTGCAGCTGGAGGTAAGTATAGACTGGAGAAAAGGGCCCGCCTGCTCTATTTATGTAAAAGCATCGGCAGAAGGTTCTGTCTGTGCAAAAGGAAAAGTAACCGTAATGTTTATAGATAAAAGTAAATTATCTGTTTAGATGGAATACAAAACACTATTGTTCTGTATTCCTTATGCGGGCGGCTCATCTTCCTCAATGTCTAATGTAGCCAATGTACTGAATACGGAAGATGTGGAGGTACATTATGTAGAACTGCCGGGAAGGGGAATGAGAAGTACGGAACCTTTTCATTCAACATTAGAAGAAACTATAGAAGATATTTCGGATAAAATCAGAAGCAGGCTGATAAGTAAAGACCAACCTTTCATATTGTGGGGACATAGTATGGGAGCTGTTTTAGGCCTTCTTATCTTATTTAATCTACAGAACGATTATACGCCAAAAGGATTGATCGTTTCAGGGATGCGGGCTCCCCTGTTTCAGTCTGCAGAACTGCCGATGCCGAGAGAAAAGCGGAATGCCCTGCTGCTTGATATTCTTCCAACGAAATATGAAAGAAGCAAAAATGCCCCGATTTTTCAGAGAGTACAGCAGAAACGGATAGAGATTATGGAAAAAGATACAGCACTTTTAGAAGAAAATCCTGTTGAAGACTGGCCGTCCATTATCATCGAAACTCCTTTGGCAGTAATCATAGCAGAAAATGATGAGCTGTATAATAATAAAGACTGCTATAAAGATTGGAACCGTCATACGTCCAATACTACAAGCTATTTTCCTGTAGAGGGAGGACATTTTTTTATGTTCCAGTATCCGAAGCAGACCTCTGCCCTGCTAAGTAAAATAATAAATGATTTAATACACTAAATCCATGAAAGAAACTAAGATCTTTTCTTCTCATATAAGTTCAGATTACCCCGAAAACTTTGATATGAAGAGTTTTTATAACTCTCTGAGGCAGAAAGCCACAAGTTCTATTTGGTTTGAAGTTTCTGAAGCTGTAAACAATGACAATCACAAGCTGGTTTTTATTGCGGCAGAATCTATTGCCTCATTACAGTCAAATAATATGAATGAGCTTCAATACAGATCAGGTGAAAAGACAGAAACAATAGAAACTGACGAGCTTAATTTTTGGGGTAAAACAGCCGAATGGCAGAAAAAAAATACCCCGGAAAATATTTCTCATCAGTATAACGGTCTTTTAGGTTTCAGCAGCTATGATTCTATACAGCTTATAGAAAATATTTCTCTGAAAAAATACGCTGAGGAAAGAGAAAGCAGCCAGTTACCACTCTTTAAATTTTCTCTGTACCGATATATTTATGTTTTCAATACCACCCTCTCACAGGTTGTCTGCATCAATAACTATTATAATGGAGAAAACGATGAGATCACGGAAATGAAAGAACAGCTGAAATACACCTTAAATACCGGATTAAAAGGATTTTCAGTATCCAACACAGAAGAAAAAGACTGTACAGAGGAAGAGTTTTTAGAAAAAGTGAATAAAGCAAAACATCACTGCCAGATAGGAAATGTATTCCAGCTGGTGGTTTCCCGAAGATTTTCCAGAAACTATGCAGGCGATCCGTGGACATTTTTTGTGAAGCTGAAAAACAACAATGCCCAGTATTATTTCTTTCTGGATGAAGAAAACTATACAATAGCAGGAGCATCACCGGAGACTCATTTCAGTTCTTCAGATGATTTGGCAATAGTAAAACCCATCGCAGGAACCTACAAAAAAACAATGCATGAAGAAAAAGATGCATTACTGGAAAAAGAGCTGCTAGCAGACCCTAAAGAAAATGCAGAACACAATATGCTGATTGATTTGGCAAGGAACGACCTCAGCAGATATGCAAATGATGTACAGATCAGTAAACTGAAAACCATAGAACATTATAATAATGTTATCCATATGGTAAGCCAGGTGCAGGGAAAACTAAATACAGAGCTTAATACGATCCGCCTGGTTAAAGAGTTTCTACCCGCAGGAACATTAAGCGGAGCGCCTAAATACAAGGCGGTACAACTTATTGATGATATAGAAAGCAGCGGTCGTTCATACTATGGAGGATTACTTGGCTGGATAGGATTTAATAATGATATCAATACCTGTATTCTTATAAGAAGTGCCTTATTCGAAAACGGAGTGATGGCTTACCGCGCCGGAGCCGGCGTTGTCATATCGTCTGACCCTCAAAAAGAGTTGGAAGAAGTAAACAATAAAATCACTTTAATTCTGAACACGTTAAAAGAATTTACATCATATACCTTATGAAAAAAATACTGCTTGTAGACAATTATGATTCATTTACCTACAACCTCAAACAGCTCATTTCCGAATGTGGTGACTATAAGATTGACGTTTACAGGAATGATGCCTTCCAGCTGGAACTAGCACAGGATTATAATGCTATTGTCCTCTCTCCCGGTCCCGGAATACCGCAGGATGCCGGACTATGCATTCCTTTGATTGAGACTTATAAGCATTCAAAAAAAATATTGGGTATCTGTTTAGGGCATCAGGCCATAGGAGTCGCTTTTGGAGCTCACCTTATCAATACTTCTCAAGTTTATCACGGAGTAAGTTCCATAATTTCACTTAACAAAAATGAAAAAATTTATACAGAATTGCCTGATCATATAGAAGTCGCAAGATATCACAGCTGGGTGGTGGAAAACTGTAATCTGCCTCAAAACCTGGTCATAACATCTACTGATGATCAGGACACCATCATGTCTCTGAGGCATGAAAAATATGATATTACCGGACTGCAATATCATCCTGAGAGTTTTCTTACTCCAAAGGGAAAAAATATTATGCAAAACTGGCTTAAATCTTAAAAATCAAGGAAAATATTATATGAATATAACCGGATATATTTTACTGATTATTATTCTGTCAATATCATTTCTGCACATCTATTGGGCATTGGGAGGGACATGGGGTAAGAATTTGGCAGTTCCCACAACAGAAAACCAAATTCCGCTTTTTGAACCGAGTGCCTTCGTTTGTCTTATTACAGGCTTTTGTTTTTTGCTGCCTGTATCAGCAATTGTCTTTCCCAGTAGATTTTCGCTGCCTATTTTATGGATAAATACTTTCCTGTTTTTTATAAGAGCAGTAGGAGATTTTAGATACATCGGTTTTTTTAAGAAAATAAAAAATACTCCATTTTCCAAAAGAGATACGCTTATCTACGCTCCATTATGCGTACTTATAAGCTTTTTAACATTACTACTGATTAACACATTTTAAATACCTTTATATGAGAAACAAAAAATTATTCCTTATGCTCTTCATAATGCTGGGCATAGTATCATGTCAAAACGATGAACTTTATGAACCCATTTCCGAAGCAGATCCTGAAATTTCAGCTTTGTCCAACTATAAAAGATCCTCCGGTGCTTTAGCAGCTACTTTTGGAAATAACATTGATCTGAATAATCTGGCAAACTATTCAGATCAGGAGATTCCTTCGTATATAATTCAAGACAATGCTCCCTTTCTAAATCCGATAACAGATGCAGGAGCGACCTTGGGAAGGGTTTTATTTTATGATAAGAATCTTTCCTCGAACAATACGGTGTCATGTGCCAGTTGCCATAAACAGGAGCTGGCATTCGGAGACAACAGCATTGCAAGCCAAGGGGTGAACGGACAGACAGGAAGACATTCCATGAGACTGGTCAATACAAGATTTTCCCTTGAATCCCGTTTTTTCTGGGATGAAAGAGCTTCCTCTTTAGAAACCCAAACCACAATGCCGATTAAAGATCATATAGAAATGGGATTTAGCGGCAGTAATGGTGACCTTTCAGTGAATGATCTTATTACCAGACTTAAAGGTCTACCTTACTATCAGGAATTATTTACCAAAGCATATGGAAGTTCTGATATTACTGAACGTAAAATGCAGAATGCGTTGGCTCAGTTTGTAAGAAGTATTACCTCCTTTGATTCTAAATATGATCAGGGCAGAGCCAAGTCTTTTTCAGATTTTTCTTCATTCTCAAATTTTACAGCAGAAGAAAACTTAGGTAAAAAGCTCTTCCTTGAGATTCCTGTGCTGAGTTTACTGATCGGGGGTGATCGTATAGCTGGTGGGCTTGGATGCGCCGGATGCCATGGAGCTCCTGAATTCAGTATAGCTCCTATTTCCAGTAATAACGGAGTCATTAATATAATCAACAGTAACGGGATTGATATTAACGTTACGAAATCTCCTTCCTTACGGGATCTTGTAAACAGCAATGGGGTATCCAACGGACCGATGATGCATTCGGGGCTTATTACCACTTTAGAAGGTGTTGTAGATCATTATAATAAAGTGCCAAAAAGCAGCAAGAATCCTAAGCTGGATATACGTTTGGCACTTGCCGATAACCTAAGAGTCACGGAAAAAGAAAAAAAAGCACTTGTAGCGTTTCTTAAAACCCTTTCCGGAAAAAATATATATACGGATAAAAAATGGTCAAATCCTTTTATTAATCAATAGTACATTTCAAATTTATGCTTAATGAAAAGAAGCCGTCTCACAACTGAGGCGGTTTTTTCTTGTTAAAAAGTAAATAATTTTGTATATTTTATTTTAAATCAATTTTGTTTTCAATGATTTGAAAAAACTTTAAGTTAATGCATTATACAAACAACTATCTTTTCCGCTTTTTCTTCTCTTTACACTATAAAATTCAAGAATCATGATGAATTTGTTATTTGCATATCGAACTCTTCTATCTAAGTTAAGAATTAATCCATGGTCAATTTTTCTATTTTTGACAGCCATTTTCCATGCGGCTAAACTTGCCTAATCATTACTCGTCCCCGAACTTAAACTCCAGCCAATTATTTTTTTGTCGTACAAATCTATATTCCTGTTAGCTATAAAAAACATCTTTGATCACGGGTGTATTTGGGACGACTATTACACCCTATATGTTCTTTTGGCAAACATCTCAGGAAGTGGAAGAAGAAAATAAAAAAGGTCTGATTCAAGATGGAAAGCCCAGCATCGGCTGGCGCCACATTCATGCGATGAGAAAAGATAATAATATAGGGATGATTATCTCTGAATTTACTACATGGTGCATTATTTTGGTTGGAGGAACTGTTTTACACAGCGCTCACATAACAGATATTAATACTGCCGCTGATGCAGCAAAGGCTCTAGAACCTTTAGTTCAGTCATTTCCCAATTCAGGGATGATATCAAAAATTATATTTGCAATTGGTATCATCGGCTTGGGACTCCTTGCTGTTCCAGTTCTATCAGGATCAGCATCTTATGCTGTTTCTGAAGCTCTCAGCTGGAATGCAAGTTTAGATCTGAAATTTACCAAAGCAAAAGGATTTTATATGGTCATTATTATTTCTACACTTATTGGCCTTTGCATGAATTTTATTGGGATTAATCCCGTGAAAGTCCTTGTTTACACAGCAGTTCTCAATGGTGTAGCTGCCGTACCCCTCTTGTTTCTGATAATCCGCATATCTGCAAGTGAACACATTATGGGAGAATTCAAAAGCAGGTGGCTGTCAAAAAGCTTATTATGGGCAACATTTTTCTTTATGACAGCAGCATCAGTTGCAATGTTTTTTACGATCTAAATAAATAGTAAATACTGCAGGAATGCAACAGCTAATATTGACTACTTTTGTATAATTTACCACAAAGAAGCTTAAAACAGCAACTTCCATAATGGTTTCCGTTTAAACAAATGTCTATTTTCCTGTAAATATTCTTCCATAATGCGTGGTTTTCGTGACATTAAATTGGTGATATTATCCCTTTCCGGTTCGGGAATTTTTATGGCTAGCTCATCAAGCTCTACAATATGGTTAGCCAGCCATACAGGAAATTTCGCTTTGTTGACCAACTGGTTAAACAGTTCTTCCGGTGTTACATTTACATATTCAATAGTACGCCCGGTCACATGAGATAATTTAGCGGCCATTTCTATATGACTAATGGCTTGTGGACCTGCAAGAACCACTGACTTTTCTTTTATTTCTTCGGGTGTCAACAAGTAATTTACGACTATATCAGCTACATCACGACAATCGATATAATTTCTTCGTGCTGTACCAAGTGCTCCGTAAATTTTCCCAAAATACTGAATGGTAAAAGTATTTCGTTCCCAATTTTGCATAAAAGAATGTGGCCTAAGGCAGCAATATTCATCCATATTTTGCCAAAGGTACTGATCTATTGTGCTATGCCATTGGCTGACCTATACCTTTGGCGCCATCACTATGGGAGCCGATAACTTGACGATTCGTCTTACACCATTTTGTCTTGCAGCATCGATAACATTAATTTCATATTCTACCTGGTTGGGATCAGTTGCTGTTAAAAGAAACAAAGCGTCAGCTCCTTTGCAAACTTCTTTAAGCTGGTTAACAGAATTTAAATCGGCACTTGCATAGGTTATATTCGATGGAACTTTATCCAATGGTAACGGATAAGGTCTTTCAGGGTTTCGAAGAATACCTCTTACCATACAATCCCGACTCTTGAGCTCTTGCATTACAACTGTTCCAACGGTACCCGTACATCCAAAAACAACGATAACTGGTTTTATTTTTTTCATTGAAATAAGTTGAATCTTTTAGTATGGATTAAGTGTTCAATATCCCTATTCTTAATGGGTATTCTATTTATTTTATTCTTCATTTTTTCTAGTTTGAGATGTTTCTGCTGATAAGTTTTTACAGATCAGTAATTTAGCTTTTACGTTTGGTCACAAGGTCACGAATGATGAGTATTGTAGCACCCAAAAATGCGGAGAATAAAATATTAAACTGTTCGTGGTGCCAATTGAACAGCCTTATACATAAGGTCCCTAAACCAATTATCAGTACAATGATCAACAAAGATCTGATTAGCTTGTTTCGTACTAATATTCGTTTCGACTCAAGCTGCCAAAGCAAGGTAAAACTGCAAAGTGTTGATAATAAGGAAGACAAACCAATGCTGCTGTAACTGGCTGTCATAAGATTATTGTTCTGAAGCAGAAAACCAGATATAAAAGACATTAAGGCAGGAAAAATATAAGCAGGCAGAGCTGCAGTAATCAGGCCTCGAAAGTTAAAAGTTGATTCAAGAGAATTGGTACTGTTCATAAAATTGTAATTGGATATTGATGATGAAATTGGTTTTGATTCATTTAATTTTCAGATCTTGAAAATTCCTAATACATGGTATGGTCACAAAACTGAAAATAATTGTTTTCATTATTTTTATTTGTCTATTTTCTGCCGATACGATAGGTAATGGTAACTTTCCCATAAGCCATGTTGGAGACAGAGAAATCATTGACTGTTTTTTGATGGGTATCGAACAATTCATACCGATTTAAAAGTCCCATTCCGGCTTGAGCTTGCAGCCAGATTCCACCCACTAAGCGCTGGTGAACCTGAAGACCTCCATGAATGGTAGAAAACTGAGCATAATCAACTTCTTTAAGATGATAGTCTTTATAATTTTTCAGGTTAAAGCGTGTCCAATCGATCGATCCGGCTAAACCTATTTGTGTATTTGGGCTTAGACTATAAAGTACATTTAGTCTCGGCCAATAAAATTGCGCTAACCATTTTTTATCGATACTTTGGTAATCAATTGATATTCCTGGAGTCACCAAAGTCTCCCCGAAAGAATGTAAGACATGAACTCCGAGTCCGATTTCAAGATTCGACTCCCTGCCGAATTTTTTAGATAATCCGAATATTCCATCTAGAATTAAATCATCAAAAGAAAGCGGTTTTTTAAAGTCGGATGCGATAGTTGGCATCGCTATTCCTAAAACCGACCATTTTTCAGAAAGTGGGTGCCTAATTATAAAAACAGATTTTATCTCGTGAATTCTTTCAATACGATTGGGATCTTGTATAGAATTTGTGTCATAATTAAAATCCATCATCCGATAGTTCAGATTACTAACAACACTTGTTTTACCAATTTTGAAAGGAGGGATGGATAACCATGCGTCATAAGTATTGAGTTGGAACTTATTTTCAGACAGAGAACTCTCTGAAGGTACATCTTTAAAGCTAGCTTTATGATGAGCCGTGACAGCAATACCGGCAACATCCTGAATAATCTGACCATGGCTTTTGTTTGAAAGGAAGAAAGCCGAAACGATTACACAAAGGCAGGATCTTTTGACAATCGCTCTGTGTTTAAAAGGAAAAACGTTTTAAACCTTTTCCTGATAGTATTTCTTACAGTAATCAATGTTTTCATTTTCTTTGAATTTTAATAATACAAAGGTGCTCTGAAAACAGGAAATACTTTAAAACTAAATCAACCTTTACTCGGACAAATCCTGCATAAATGTTATTCTGTACTCTGAAGGTGTTACTCCACTTATTTTCTTAAACAGGCGTCCAAAATAGCTGGGATCACCATAATTAAGTTCGAAAGCTATTTGTGAAATGCTCTTGGTTAAATCCTGTAAGAGCAATTGACTTTGCAAAATACTTACTTTATTAATCCATTCTTTGGGACTCTCACCTATCGTTTCTTTAATGCACCTATGAAGATAATTTTCAGAAACAGATAGTTCGGCAGCATAAAACAAAATTGTTTTATGTTCAATATAGTGTTTATACACCAATTCTTTAAAATTGAAAGTAATTTCCGCACTTCGGTTGACCCCTTTCTTGAGTTCGCAACCTGAACTGAAAACTTTCTGCAGCCCAGCCTGCAAAAGTGAATAGCAAATGTCTAAGTTTGCATTTTGAGAATAAATCTCTGTACTCAAAAGTT
Source organism: Chryseobacterium sp. StRB126 (assembly GCF_000829375.1). Taxonomy (NCBI): domain Bacteria; kingdom Pseudomonadati; phylum Bacteroidota; class Flavobacteriia; order Flavobacteriales; family Weeksellaceae; genus Chryseobacterium; species Chryseobacterium sp. StRB126. The sequence continues at coordinate 2,225,577 of NZ_AP014624.1, read as the reverse complement.
CAAATAGGGAGGTTAACCAGATGCTGTTTTCTTGTGATAAATGAATAATATTATTAACAGAAAACAGCTTGATCAGCTCCTGCTTTGATAGGATTTGGTTAAGCGTCTGGTCTTCAAATAAAATAATGTGCCCTGCAGCATCTGGGCTCACTTCCTTTAGTGAAGTTACATTTCCCTGCCTTACCAATAAGATTTCATGTTCTTTTATTGATATTAAATCTGCATCTACCTGCTGTTTTGCATTATCTTTTGTAACATGAACAATAAAATTGTATTCCGGCCTATGTAAAGGCGTAGGCACTTTAATAAAGCCTGATGTTTTTCCAATATCATGAATCTGAACAGCTGTTTTTAATATTGGAAAATCAGTCGACATTTCAGACATGTAATGTCCCCTGAAATCTGTTGGAGTTATTCTTTTTACTTTAACCACCGTACAAAGCTACCAACAAATATAATAACATACATAAATTTCCTTATTAAGATTTGATAATGATATATTAGTTAATATTAAATTAAACAACTTACATAATTAAAATAGCACCAAGTTTGATTCTATTTTAATTTATAGATTTATTGTTATTTCCTTCAAAATATTATTATCCTTTATATCTATTCCTACATCAATTCTATATTTTCATCAAGGTTTTTTGTGAATATAGTCCAGTGATAATCATTTTTACCTCTTAAATGTTTTGGAATCAAACGGATTATCTCCCTAATCAAAATATTCATATATACTTTCTATTCGCAATAAATCTTCTTTAAAAAAATTCGAGAAATCATCCGTTGGGGCTCCCTTGCACAATTTTAAGAGCTAAAAAACAAATTGAATTACTATATTTGTTCTTTAAAGCTAAAATGCTCTTTAAATCTTTTGTTAGATTTTGTAGATTAAAATATTAGTGTAGTTTGTGGCAAATTCGTGGCTATATTTCAAATTGAATTCGCAAAATGCTTATTTTCAATTAATTGTATTAAATAGTTCGAATCCCTCACTCTCCGCTTAGGGAGACGTTTATATTTAAACGTCTCCTTTTTTTACAGGTTTTGTGCATTGATTTACAATGCGTTATATTTGACTAAAATTATGTGAATAGGTGTTCGAGTTTTTCAGTATTTATCATCATAAAAAAACACAGGCCTTAAAATACCCCTATTCTTCATCATTTTGTGTTCGATATTCGTTTAACCATTCAATCTTGTAGCTCATTAATATTTTTCAAAAAAGCTGCTAATATATATTGAAAATCCAGGATAATGTATATATTTCGGTGAAAGTGGTCCCTCCTATTCCGGGCCAAATTCGACCATAGTTTTCGTTGAGGCAGATTATCTGTTGATAAATTATTATTATCTAGTAATTTGAAAATGAATTTAGGTTAATATGAGATCATATACTCTAATCTACAGAAGGTTTATGTCAAGCATTACGCTAAAAACATTTAGTCTAAAAAACCCTTACCAGCACTAGATCTATTAAAAGGAACCAAGTAAATAAAACAACCATTTCAGGACATGTCCTGAAATGGTTTGTTTCAACTTGTAAGGGATATTTTTTAAATACCTCTGGTAATTTTAGATGCTTCATCTACAACCGGAATGGCAACTATTTTTAAGTCTTTTAAAAATGGTAAATGAGCAACCACATCGATTTCTGGTGTTGCCATAAAAGCATCCATGTCTTCTTTCGTTTCCCATAAATAGAAACTAGAAAATTGAGTGTCAAAATCTGCCATCCATACTTTTGAGATTAACCCTTTGGCTTTAGAAATAGTTTCAGCAAATGGGTCTACGAATTGTTTGATATACTCTTCTTTAGAATCCAATTCGAGTTTGTAAGTGAAAATTTGTCCGTATTTCATAACTAATAATGTTTTATTACACTACAAAATTGGAGGAATTTACATGGATAAAAAATGAACTTTCACACTTTTATTTTGTGTGATTTATCACATTTTACTCAACCTACTTAACATTTCTCTTGACACACCGATATAGGATGCGATCAAGTATTTTGGAATAGATTGAATTAGATTTGGGTATAGCCTGTTGAAATGGTTAAACCGTTCTACAGAAGTCAGATTGAGCATAGTCAGTATCCTTTCCTGTGATGCCACATAACCTGCATTTGATTTGACACGAAAAAAATGTTCCATTTTATGAAATTCGGCACTTAGCTTTTCCAGATCTTCATTACTAATATACAACAGTTCACAATCTGTGATACAATCAACGTTGATGGTTGCTTCTTTATTATTAAAGAATGCATTATAGTCTGTGATCCACCAGTCAGGCTGTGCAAATTGTATAATATGTTCTTTGTCACTTTTATCGACATAATAAGATTTTAAAATTCCACTTAGGACGAAATATTTATTGACTTTCTGCTGTCCAACTTGTATAAGAAACTGGTTTTTCTTCATTTTCTTATAATGGAAGTGTGCGATGATGTAGTCAAATTCTTGATCTGAAAAGCTTACGATTTCTGCGATATGGTCTCTAAGTTTTGTTTTCATTATTTTACTTTCTGTCAAACTATTATATAGTTACTCAACCATAGCAATATTTAGTTTTACTGTCTGTGGAAAACATTATATTCTAACTACATTTAAAATTTCCATTGTGACTCTTACTGGATTTAGAGGTGACATTTAATCGATTTCGATTAAAGTAAATCTGTGTAGTCAATTCGGTCATGGACGCTTCACTTATTGATGCTATTACTATTAGCTTGTAAATATAATATTTTTCAAAGATATCAGCTTTTAAAATATTCCTGATGTAATAAGTGACTCAAGGTAAAACGACGTCTTTAAAAAAAATCCTAAAATACCAACCATCGTTGTTTGTAATTTTCGATCATTATCATAAGATTTTCAAGATACTTTTCGAGTATCATCACTACGAGTGAATCTGGAAATACTACTATATTTGCATAGTAATAAAGTTAAGCATAAACCGAGGCAAAATATGAAAAAGCAGGAAAAGGAGGCGATTTACGAATATCATTTACACGCTGATTCTCCAGGTAAAATGCAGTTTGAGGTCCAGTCTCTACAAGATGTTATTAAAGATCATCAGGAAGATATGGCCAAACCTCATATCCACAGTTTTTATCAGGTTATCTGGTTCAAGTCAGGTAATGGAAAACATTTTGTTGATTTCAACGAATACGATGTATCGGAAAATACGATCTTCTTTATTGCTAAAAACCAGGTTCATGCTTTTGATCATAATCCAGATTACCAAGGATTTGTTATCCATTTCTCTGAGGATTTTTTGGTTCAAAAGGAAAACGATGTTGATTTTTTCCTGAAGTGCAGCATGTTCAATAATCCCTATCAGATTCCTTCATGCTGTGTAGGAAGTGGAAATGAGTACAAATTGGATGAGTATATTGTCCAGATGCAGACTGAACTTAAAGAGCATGATAAATACGGTCAGGAAGAATTGCTTAGGCTTTATCTGAAAGCATTTTTGATTCAGGTTCAGCGCCGTAAATATGAACTTGAACAACTCAATAAGGGACTTGCGCCTTTTATTGTGGATGAAAAACGTACCCAGTTGATCCATTTTGTCAATCTGATCGAAGAAAACTATACCAAAGGACTTCCTGCATCTCAATATGCCGAAATGCTTTTTGTTTCCCTAAGAACGTTATCGAATCTTACACTGCAACTGCTCAATAAAAAACCATCTGAAATGATCCATGAAAGGATCGTATTGGAAGCAAAAAGACTATTGCTTCATTCAGAGCTCAATGTCAATCAGATTGCTGATAAAATAGGTTTTGAAGATTCATCTTATTTTATCAGATACTTTAAAAAATATACCGGTCAATCACCAACATCTTTCCGAAAATCCTTTCAATAGTTGGCCGGGCAGGAGATTCTATTGCGATATGGATATTGTAAAACACATCAGCCAGCATAGCCGGAACTTGATTGACGGACTGATGCATTCTTCCTTGGAGCAAAGAAAAAATTTAACCATAGCCCTATTAGGCTTTTATAGTCAATTGCCCAACTTTAAGGAAACTCTGCATCAATACCTCCATATCAACATAAAAAAACGGCAGTTAATCTCCGACATCCGTACTGGCCATCTTCAAAATTACGTAGATGCTATTGAAATAAGTAATGCTGAAGCAGACGTGTATGCGGACAACTATGAAGAGCCGGAGCCAATCGAACTCTTGATCTTATATGCATTTGCTGGTATCACTTCTGATTTGAAATTCTCTGCACCTTTAGTTCCACTTTTAATTGGAATTATTGACACCTTGGACTATTATGAAAATCTTTCTGATCGTCCTGAGTTTTGGCACCAGTTGTTAGAGAAAGAAGTACAGTTTCAAAATGAAATCTTGATTCAGCTCCGCTCAGAGCAAACTTTTCACGCTTCGATCTATGAAAAAAGATATGAACATGTAGAGTTTACTCACCTATGATTTGATTTCTGAAAAGCTGAAATTGTGGTTCTTGGGGAATTTCAGTTAAGTCCTCAAGTAATTTGATTTGCCCCTGTTTCTTATCTACCTAACCTTAAATCTTTGATTATTTATATCTGAATAATAATTGCTGTTAAGGGAGAAGAACGATCATGATCAGGAATCTTTCAACAGTCAAAATTCATCTACTGTTAAGTCTTAGGTATTCGTTTTAAAAAAAAAGTAGCATTCCATGTGCAACAAAAACACGACCACCCAGCTTGATGTTGTCCTCTTATTATTAGTTCATTACAAAGTTGTCGCGTGGAAATTTGAGGGGGTAATCCTATCAATAAGTACCACTTGTTTTCAGTTTTGTCCATTTTCTTGATACTTTCCAGCCACTACCTTTGTAGTATAAAATTTAAAAACAGATGCGTACTGAGCTTCAAGACCGTATATGTTCTTCCTTACTTGTAGATTGTCGATAAAAAAATAAAATTTAATCTCAACAATTTCTAAATCAAAGAAGCATTACACTTATCAGTAGCTGTCATTCATATTAAAAAAAGGAGAATTATGATACCTATATCATTATTAGAATTAGCGTTCATTTCTGAAGATAGCAATGCTCGTTCTACATTCGAAAAAACTAAAGAATTGGCCCAATTGGTCGATAATTTAGGATATAAACGCCTGTGGTTGGCAGAGCACCATAATATGGCTCATGTCGCCAGTACTGCAACTGCAGTTTTGATTGGACATCTTGCTGGCCACACGCAAAATATACGAGTCGGCTCGGGTGGTATAATGTTGCCCAACCATTCGCCTCTGATTGTTGCTGAGCAATTTGGAACCTTATCTCAGCTTTATCCAGATCGGATTGATCTGGGTTTGGGAAGAGCACCTGGAAGCGACATCCAAACAGCTTTAGCTATTCAAAAAGATTTTTATGAGCAATCTCAACGGTTTCCTCAAAATGTGGAAGCATTAGAAATCTATTTTTCCCATAAGAATCCCTATGCCAAGGTGCGTGCCTTTATAGCCGAAGATACACATGTTCCGATCTGGATATTGGGATCGAGTACAGAAAGTGCAGCTTTAGCCGCATCCAAGGGATTACCGTATGCTTTTGCTGGTCATTTTGCTCCAAGACAGATGTTGGAGGCCTTTGCACTGTACCGTCAGAATTTTAGAGCTTCTGATGTTTTGAAACAGCCTTACACGATAGCAGCTGTGAATGCTATAGCTGCAGAAACGGATCAGCAAGCAGAAATCTTATCGACCAGTCTGTATCAGATGTTTCAAAGTTTAGCACAAAACTCAGGGAAATTTTTACAACCTCCAGTGGACTCGTTAGCAGGGCTCCTGGACAGCATGTCTGAGCAGGTGCGTTTACAAGTGAAGCAAATGACGGCCGGTTCTTTTGTTGGAAGTAAGGAGAAAATCAGTCATGACTTAAAGGCCTTTTTAGGACAGACAGGCGTGGATGAATTGATGATCCATTCGCCTATCTATGACCATCAGGAAAAATTAAAAAGTATGATGATCATGAAAGAAGTGATGGATGATTTAAATGGTTAAGACTCCTGTTGTTTCGGGTCGATTGATCGTAGTTCATGATCCCTATAAGCAGAAAGAATATCCTACATTCCCTTAATACAATACAATACAATACAATACAACTGTTAATAATTTAAAAGTATAAAACAATGGATTTAGCAAATAAAATAGAATCAGAACAATTGACCATGGTTAATTTTCATGCAACTTGGTGTCCTCCATGTGTGGACATGAAGCCAAATTTAGATGAAGTGGTTGCAGAATTTGATGATGTTATTCATTATGAACGTGTGGATATCGATAAATATCCAGATTTGGCAACCCTATTTGAAATCAGAAGTGTACCGACTACCATGCTTTTCAAAAAAGGAGAAATGAAATGGAGACATTCCGGTATCGTACCCGCTCATGAACTTGGTCAGCTGGTAAAACAGAATCTTTAATAATTTATACTTCAATCAACATGAAAAGACTATTGTACATTATCAGTTCGCCGAGAAAGGAAAAATCTAAATCAGGAGCCATCGCTCATGAATTTTTGCAAAGTTACAAGTTATCAAACCCAGATACTGTCATTGATAAACTGAATCTATGGGACCTGAGCATTCCCACTTTTGATGGGGACAAAGCTGCGGCCAAGATGACTTTCTTCGGTGAAGGTACATTACATGAGGAATTAAAAAGTTCATGGGATAAAGTTGTGGAAGTAACGGAACGTTTTTCCTCAGCAGATGAATACCTCATCACTGTTCCTATGTGGAATGGTGGTATTCCATGGATATTGAAACACTATATCGATACCATTTCACAGCCGGGCTTGACTTTTGGCTTTGGAGCAGAAGGGTACTTTCCATTATTGAAAGATAAGAAGGCATGTGTTATTTATACTTCAGGCGTATATGGTGCAGGCGTACCGATTGAACTTGGATTAGATTTCCAGTCTACCTATTTAAACTGGTGGTTAGAACTTGTTGGTATTACTGAAGTTCATTCGGTTAAATTTTTAGGAAATCTAGTGAATCCGGATGCGGATAAAGAGTTTTCAAATGCGCTTAAATCAGCTCATGGTATTGCAAAAGAATTTTTTGCAGAGTAGTTCATTAATGCTAACTTGAGGAGTTTCGCTCTAATAAAAGATTTTGTGAAGAAGTCAAGTGAGCTATTTATCCTGTTGTTATCCGAAACTAAATTACGTCATTCAAAACAGCAAAATGCCACTTGACAAGAAGAAAGTTTCCCATAATTTGGGGAACTTCCTTTTTTTATAAGTGTAAGGTAACTAATGATTTGATTTTTCAATTAAGTGGGTTCGGATGGTCCGACCTATCTTTTCGCCAATATATTTTTGAAAGGAAATTTGACTATCTAAAGGGGTAGAATCGGATTAATAAGTGCTATTTGTTTTCAGTTTTGTCCATTTTCTTGAAGCTCTCTAGCCAGTACCTTTGTAGTACAAAATTTAAAACAATTGGTTATGTTAAACAATGTAAATTTAGAAGCATTAGGAAATTATGTAGAAGTAATTACTAACAAACCTGCTGAAGCAATTGCAGCATTAGGTGTAACCGCAACCTGGAAAGGTGGTGTAAATACTGAAATTACCACTCACAGTAAAAAGATAGGAAGTGCTTTCGTTGAAAAACAATTCAAATATCAGATCGGGGAGCCCGAAGAATTGTTGGGAGACAACCTGAATCCGAATCCTCAAGATTATATTTTAGGCGGTTTAGCCGGATGTATGATGGTGGGTTTTGTGGCAGGGGCAACCAGTAAAGGGATCAAGCTTGATAGTGTTAACCTAACGATTGTAGGTAACCTTGATCTCCGTGGGTTTTTGGAAGTTGACCCGAATGTTTCGGTTGGATTTGAAGAACTTCAGTTCAATTTTGAAGTTAGCGGTAGCGGAACCGAAGAAGACTACGCAGCTATTGCGGAACACGTACGTAAAGTATCTCCGGGATACAGAACGATTGCAGAACCCGTAAAGATTAGTATCAATAAGAGCTTAAATGCTGTGATCTAATTTAGTGTATGACAACAGTGATGTTCTAAATCAAAATGTCGCTGTTGTTCTTCATTTTAAAATATCAAAAAATGAATTTAGCTAACAAAATAGATTCTGATCAATTAACGATGATCAATTTTCACGCCTCTTGGTGTGGTCCATGTATCGCCATGAAACCGCATCTCGATCAAACCATAAGAAATTATGGCAAGGCGATTCATTATGAACGGGTCGATATTGATCAGAACCCGGGTTTAGCAGAAATATTCGAAATTAGAGGTGTGCCTACCACGATGTTATTTAAAAAGGGCCAAATGAAATGGAGACATTCCGGTGTACTTTCATCTGAGCAACTGACAGAAATCGTGAATAAGAACCTCTAAATAACTTTAAAAATAACAAGACAATGAAAATACAGGTATGGTCGGACATCATGTGTCCGTTTTGCTACATCGCTAAGAAAAATTTTGAGCAAGCGTTAGCAGACTCTTCGTTCAAAGATCAGGTGGAAGTAGAGTGGAAAAGTTTCCAGTTGGATCCTTCATTAAAAGAAAACTCTGGAACTTTGAGTATAAGCGAGTATATGATGAATTGTAAAGGTTTTTCTAAAGCTCACCTTGATCAGTTTTTGAATCAATTAAAAGAAATGGGTAAAAATTCTGGAGTAACTTTTAATTACGATCAGGTCATTGCTGCTGATACTTTTCCAGCTCATAAGTTATTGCATTTGGCAAAAGAACATGGTAAAGCTGATGATATGGAAGAAGCTTTATTTGAAGCTCATTTTGTCAACGGAAAAAACATTGCGGATGTTGAATTTTTGGTCTCCCTTGCTGAGGAACTTGGCTTAGATCAATCCAAAGCCCGAAAAGTATTAGCTGAAGATGAGTACAACTATGAAGTGAAACAGGATATCATGGAGGCACAAAATCTAGGAATAACTGGTGTACCCTATTACCTTCTTGATGGTAAATATGCCGTTTCAGGAGCACAACCTGTCGAACTTTTTGCTAAGGCCCTTGCACAGACCTACCAGGAAAGCATTGTCGATCTGTCTGAAGAATCTGGCGATAATATGTGTGGAATTGATGGATGTAGCATCTAATTTCAACATATAAGTCATTTCGTATTCACAATATAAAAAATTAAATAAAATGTCACAAATAATAGCAACTACCTACGAAGGTAAATATCATTCAAGAACAAAATCACCATTAAGCACTGATCCAATTCAAGTCGATTTAAAATTTGGTCCTATTGATCTTCTTATGGGTTCATATGCAAGCTGCATGCTTGGAACAGTAGATTTTTATGCTAGAAAAAAAGATTTTGAGGTCAATGGATCAAGAAGTGAACTTTCTTATGACATGTCAACAGAAGGCGGACAAGTCGGAACGATCCATGTGAAGATGTTCTTTGACAAAGCATATACTGCAGAACAAAAAGAAATCATCGAGCATTCGGCAAAAAACTTATGTCACGTAGGAAACAGCCTTAATCCGTCAATCGTCAAAAACTACGAATTCTTTTACGAGGCAAAATAAAAAGAATAAATCTTTTACTGATCTGAACGTTAGAAAAGATTTATTTACAACTGAATGTTATGCGGTCACCAATAGAGATCGGAGCAGATGTAGCGTAGGTGGTGTCTGCATCGACATTCTAAATCAATACATATTAATAATAAAAATTTAACAACATGTCACAAGTAATAGCAAGTACCTACGAAGGTAAATATAACTCAAGTACAAAATCAACATCGAATGCTGATCCGATTAAAGTAGATCTGAAATTTGGTCCTATCGATCTTCTTATGGGTTCATATGCAAGCTGTATGTTAGCTACAGTTGATTTTTACGCCAGAAAAAAAGATTTTGAAGTAAACGGTTCAAGAAGTGAGCTGTCTTATGAAATGTCAGCAGAAGGAGGACAAGTAGGAACGATCAACGTGAAGTTGTTCTTTGATAAAGACTATACAGCAGATCAAAAGGAATTGATTGAAAATTCAGCAAAGAATTTATGTCACGTTGGCAACAGTCTTAATCCTGCTATTGTAAAAAATTATGAATTTACTTACGGTGCTTAATCCGAAGGTAAGATCACATCAAAATTAATTTTAATTATTTCCAAGACGGAAATAACATAACGAATATAAAAAATATAGAAAAATGGAACAAGCATTAATCGTAGGTGGTTCAACTGGAATAGGTAAATCCACAGCAGAATTATTAATTGGAAGAGGAGTTGAAGTAGCACTAGTAGGAAGAAATGTTGAAAGCTTGAATAAAGCTAAAGCAGAATTGGAAACAAAAGGTGGTATAGTCAAGATTTACTCGGTAGATCTTTCCGATATGGATGCTGTCGTTGATTTCAATAGTAACCTAAAAAATGAATTGCCAAATTTGAAGTATTTGGTTAATGGGGCAGGACATTATAATCCAATTTCATTTTTTGATCATACGGAGAAAGACTATGATAGCTTTCAAACGTATACCAAAGCTTTCTTTTTTATTACACAAGCAGCGGCTTTAATTATGAAAGAAAATAAAGGTGGATCTATTGTTAATATTGGTGCGGCATTGATGCATCATGCGCTTAAAGCAGGACCAGCATCAGCCTATATGGTTGGAAAAGCTGGATTGGTAGCACTTACGAAACAATTGGCTATTGAATTAGCTGAATTTAACATCCGCGTAAATTCTGTCAACCCAGGATTTGTGGTTACCCCGATCTTCAAGACCTTTATGCCAGAAGATAAAATTGCTGAAAATCTATCTGCATTTGATGCATACCATCCATTAGGAGGTGTTGGTCAACCGGAAGATGTTGCCAAAACCATCGACTTTTTACTTTCAGACCAAACAAGCTGGGTTACCGGAGCAACTTGGACTGTTGACGGTGGATTACTAGCAGGACAAAACTAAATTTCAATCCATTTCATATAAAACATGGGTGTACAGAAATGTATATCCATGTTCTTAATTAAGTAAATCAGACACTTTTCTTTCATAGCTTAAATACGCTGATTTCATAAAATGTATGGTTTATGTAGTATCAACGTTTTAAGAACATTGTTTTATTTGAAATAAGATCAAAAAGATTGTGAAAATGAGTATTTAAGGTGGAGTATAGGATTTATCTAAACATCTTTGAACTGAAGAAGGCATCAAGTCACCTGGGTTACCTCCAATAATAGTTATTATTATATTTTTCAACATAGTCTTTTATATGAATCCCATAAGGTTTTCGATAATTTAGATTGATTTTATTTCAGATCAAAAATTCAAAAAAATCATCAAGTACTAATACTGATAAAAATATAGTTTTTAGTATCTTTGAAATTTATATATTTAATTTCAACTAGTTTTTTAGCTATTTAATTCCATTTAGAAATAATAAAAATGGTATAAGGAGTTCGACAGGCCTCCCGCTCATCCCGCTGGTTGAGAAACCAAAATAAGCTAAAACGCTGTAAACATTGATGTTTACAGCGTTTTTTGTTTTAAAGGAAGTATCAAAAAAAAATCAAATTACCAGTAGAATTTTCAATGAAATATCGGAAAGTAGAAAATTTCTCAACCTTCCAATGAGATAATAACAATAAACTACCCCGAGGCAAGCCTCGAGGTATTCTCTTCGAATAAATTCGATCGGAATTATTTAGTTTAGAGCTAGTTATAATGAGATTAGAGGATTGAGACACTCCCAACGGGATCACATAGCCATCTCCTTTTTTACACCCATAAAAATCTATTAGTCATACTTTTACTACTAGAGCATTTAGGAATGATTACGAAGCTTTTAATTTTGTTGTGTAATATTTAAATTACTGGCTTTAAAAAAATCTGGATTAATAATATGAACGTCCGTTCTGTTTTTCCAAATAATTGGCATATCATGACCTGGAAATACTATCAATTCGGGCATTTTTGTTCCTAAATTTCGAATATTATTTCTGTTTTTTGCAGCGTTCTCAGGTTGAGTTGGCAGTCTTTCAACATCATTAGATTTAAGCCAGTCGTTGTGTACAACAGCATCTCCGCTTAGTAAAACAGGCCCCCGATCTAAGGTTACTAAAAGCATTAAATCACTATCTGTATGTCCCGATTTTTCTATTAATTGTATCGTTTTGTCGCCAAACAAATCGTATGCTTTCCCTAACGAAGAATTACTTTCTTTAAATGAAGAAGCTGGTGTAAACCCTGGAAGACTTCCTTCTTTTGGCTCTGATTTGCCATTTAAGATGAGTGTTGCGTTTTTAAATGCGTTGACAGTTCCTATATGATCATCATGAAGATGTGAAATTGCCAAATATTTAATATCTTCAGGCTTTATGCCAAGTTTTTTAATCTGATTAAAAGCCAGCATTTCGAATTTAGATTTACTTTCAAATAAAAAAGACATAGGAAATCCTAACCCATTTTGACCTTCAAGTGCTACTTTCTCTGATATTCCCGAATCAAATAAAACATACCCAAACTTTGGATGTTTGATTAAATAAATTGGGCATGGTCTCCATTTTTTATAAGTAGGACTTAATGCTTTTGTCATTCGGTTAAACCCAGTATTAAATACATACAATTCAATACCTGAATCCTTAGAAAATGCTTCCATTTTCATCTCCTGATTTTCACCAACAATAAGAGTTGGCTGATATTTGACTGCAATCGAAATTCCAAAAGAAATAACAATCAATATAATAGCAGTGATTCGTACAATAATAGTATACCCATTATATTTTGCATCAATTTTTGGTATTTGCTGGTTATTCAAATTTAATATCAAAATACAAATAAGAAGTGCCAATACAGGAGCATGCGGAATATATTGAAACACCATCGTCCATAGAAGCGCTAACAAAACAGGCAATAAGTAAACATACTTTTTCCATTTTGAATGATCTTGTTCTTTTGATTTATAAGCAATTACAGTAAATAATATAAGTAAGATTGCAATTGCTGGAACTTCGATATAATTAAAGAATACTTCACGGGCATAAATAGTTAAATATTCACTGGCCCAATAAATTAAGATATTTGCACTTAAAGCAATTGATGTAATTAGTATTGCACTATTTTTCAGCCATCGCTGACGAATAAAACGACTAGTCCAAATTGCGATGAGTAAAGAAAAATAGACTAAAACAAAATAATGCCCATATTTAAAATATTCTTGTGGCATGTTTAAAGTTGACTTTACCGGCTCATCGAGCAATGCATCTTTTGCCAGAAAGTTTGTCAGGAAATTTGATATTACACAATCCTGACGGCCATTCCAGATTCGGGATTGAATAGGAATTAGAAATAGATTTAAAAGAATTCCCAGAGCACTTACTATAACTGTTATTCTTTCACTAATGAATCGTTTCATCTTTTGACATTTTTAATATTAAAATTATCTGACAAAAAAACAATAATAAAAAAACACTTGCATTTACATATGTAAAGGAATAATTAGTATTTATTGATATCCTATTCGCGACTATGATAGAATTTCCCCTGTTTTTCGATAAACATTTCAGGCGTTCAATCATCTAAAACGCTTATTTATGAACAATTTGTAGAATTGGTAAAACTACCAACTTTTTATTTTATTGTGTTACTCAATACCATTATATTAAACTTCCTTATCATCTATTTTTCTATGGATAGTCCATTCTGCAATGCTTCAGTTTTGTTTTCAGCGCATGTAGTAAATCAATTTTTCTGCGACTGTTGCTAAAAGACAACCTGTAATTCTTACCTTTATATGAAATTAAGTCTCAATGAATGAACTTAAAACTTTTCTTGACCGACTCTCACCTCTTTCTATCGTTAGCTGGGAAAAATTTTCGAATCTGTTTACTGCCAAGACACTGAAAAAGGGTCAGTATTATATTCGTGAGAACCAAATAGCAAAAGAAATTGGATTCCTAAATTCGGGAATATTACGTGCATTTTACCGGAGCGACAACGGGACTGAATATAACAAGCATTTTTTCCTTCCGCACTGTTTCATCGGCGGCTATGCTTCACTTATCTCAAAAAAAACAAATGCCATCAATCAGCAGGCACTCACGGATTGTGAGCTCCTTGTTGCCAATTATGCGGATATCCAAAAGCTATATCCATCGTGTCCAGATATCGAAAGGATTTCGCGACTCCTCGCCGAGCAGTTCTTTATTCAAAAGGAACAACGTGAAATTGAGATTGTACTGATGGATGCCGAAAAGCGTTATAAAATTTTCCAGAAGGACTTTCCATCCCTTGAGCAGTTCATTCCACAGTATCATATTGCATCCTATCTAGGGATTACCCCAACGCAACTCAGCCGAATCAGGAGAAAGATAGCCCAAAAGTAATTTTCTTTACCTATGTAAATGGATTTAAAAGTTTCAGAGACCAATTTTACAGTATGATAAAACAAATACCGTTAAAATAAAACAACCCGCCTTATGGGCCTGATGGCGCTTTCCTTGTATAGCAATACCCAAAAAAACAAGACATTATGGAAAAGAAAAAACCGTACACCATCCTGCTTCTTATGAATGCAACGCCACAATGGCTCTCCCTGACAAGAGAACAACGTAGTGATTTCCTTGAAGATCAACTCATGCCGATATTTGAAAAGGTAGCAAAGACCGTAAATGTGAGGATGTTCGATAGCGAATATTTCCATTCAAAAGTTTCTGACTTTCTGCTCGTCACTACCGACGAACTCCACGACTACAAACTAATGATGGAAATGCTCCGTGACTCCAAGGTATATGGTGTGCCTTACTTCCAGATCACCGATATCATCGTAGGCCAAGAAAATATGTTCAAGGATTTTAATGAAGAACTTAAGAACAAAAGCAATGAGAACCACTGATATACCGTACTCCTCACCTGAGTAAGCTCAGGGTTTGGGCTTAGCATTTGATAATTAGGGGGAAGAGGACTTAAGAAATTAAGAAAAAATCATTGCCCCGTGGAAAATTCTAGACATAGAAGTGTGAACAATTTTATGATGAACATTTTGGGTAGCTTTACTTCATATTGTTTCTTTCAAAAAAAACGTAATTAAATTAAAAAAGTAAACGACGAACCACTATTCTTAAACTTCGCTTAACCCGAACTCAGGTACTTTTACATTTTTAATCTTATATTTTACTCCTTCCAATGGAGAGGTAAATAGAACTGTATTAGCCTCGTTTTTCAAAACGTCAACATTAATTTCCTCTTTCTGATGGTTCCATTTAGTACTGTTAATAATAATATTTCTTCCCAGAGCAACATTGTGATTTTTTTCAACAAATAATATTTTCATCATGTAAAGTTCAGTAAATAATCAGAGGCTTATTATTGCATATATCAAATTTAAGCTAACTTTGTATTTCAAATAATCATAACTACTCAATACATGCTAGAGGTCAGAACCAGCTGCGAAAATTGCAAGAAACCCTTACCTTATGATTCCCCTGAAGCCATGATATGTACATTTGAATGTACCTTTTGTAAAGATTGTGTCGACTATATTTTTAAAAATGTGTGTCCAAACTGTGGTGGTGGATTGGAAAAACGTCCCATCAGACCTAAAAGTCTTCTTGCAAAATATCCCGTGAGTGCTGAAGTGGTATATAAACCGATTAACGAGGCTGAGTTTACAATGAAACAGGAGGGATTAATAGATATCCCTTTAGGTGAGCGATAAATAATACAATCGAATCACCTATACGCCAAACAATTAAAAAAACTCAAAAGGTTAAAAATAAAAGCCTTACCCAATATTCAGGATCTAAGTTTTTCTGATTTGGAAAAGTATTAAAACATAAAAATTTTCTTCCTTTATAAAAACAAAACCTACACATTACCGTAGGTTTTTCTTGTATTTGTAAGACATTTTGTTTTTATCTCAGGATGGAGTTTGCTGTACATTAAACACTGTACCTGCCGAATCTGTAATCCAATGCATATTTTCCGGAAGTTCCTCAATTTCATCACAGGCCTCTACTCCATTCAATTGCAGATATTGTGTTGCCTCTTCAACATTAGGAACGGTGAGCTGTAACCAGGTTTCTGAATGCGTGTAATTATCCACACAGTCTAACCAAATGATATTGTTCCCAAACTTCACTTCATGGGTTCTGGAGACCGTAGCGTTATCAATTTTCTTTTCTTCCACCGCTAATTTTAAAATATCTCTGTGAAAGGCTACCGTCTTCTCATATTTACTTTTCGGAATTTTAATGGCGATATTAATTCCTGCTTCAAATGGGATACTCATACATAATAGTTTTTGTATCAGTTGGTTTTGTAGAGTTATTATAATGAACCTTTGGAATGCTTGCCTTATGGCAAGATTCAATCATAGTAAAAGAATAGATTTAATAACTTTACCCTATATTTGCAGCATTCATCAATTAATGATGAATGGTATTAAAAACAATAACTACACTATCAATGTTCAATCAATCATTAAAAAAATCAATCCTTACCGCATCTGTATTTATATATTCAGCAACTGCATTCGCACAAAAATCGCCCATCAATATATTACCATCCGGCCATCTTATTGTACAGGCCGAAGTGGAGGGTAAAAAAGGAAATTTTATTCTTGACACAGGTGGTGGTGTCAATCTTTTCCTGGGTAACTTCTCCAAAGACCTTAGCCAAAAGGATTCTTATAATTTCCTTACCGCCTTCCGTGCTACAGGAGAGCAGATGACTGTACCCATGTTCAAATCAAAAGAGATTGTTTTTAACGGTAAAAAATTTAAAGACACCTGGTACGCAACCCACAACATGGAGATTAAGGGAATTGATGGACTTATCTCCCTGCCCATGCTTTATGATACAGAGTTTATTATAGATTATACCACTAAAGAAATTGTATTTCCAAAAGAAAAATTAAATGGAAAGAAAGTAGTAGATATTCAATTGTCTACCAATGCAGACCAGTCTCTGGATATTACCACTTATATTAATGTAAACAATATCAAGATCAATGTTCTTCTGGATTCCGGTGCCGGAAACGATTCTTTCTGGCTGAGTGAGCGTCTTATGAACACTTTAAATATTAAGAAAGAAGGGCTTCAGCTTATTGAAAAGAAAAGTGAGTTCAATCCGGCGATTACCAATAAGTTCTACAAAGGAAGTGTAAATACGGTTTCCAATTCGTTTGCAAAAGTTGAGAATCCTAATGTCTTTTTTGTTGAAGGATTAATTTACGAGGGTAAAACAAGTATTAACTGGCTGGGTAAGAAACTGGGCTTTAATCTTAAGGAAAAGAAAATTTATATTTTGGATTAATTTTTTTCAGTATACCCATAAAAACAAAACCTGCCTCTTTCGAAGCAGGTTTTTACTTTCCCGGAAATCAATAGGTTTTTATATTTTTACATCAATATAATTAACCCAGACCTGCTCCCGGTCTTGAGTATTTAAAAAATTCTCAAATAAGTATTCATGGTTATAGTTTATTCTTTTGTTGAAATAAAGTTTCATCAAACTGAGGAAACCAATGTGGCAATCCATTAAAACGAAATACCGGATAATCAGTCTGTATTTCCTTCATCAGTCTTGAAAAATCATCATTTGCGTTTAGTGGATAATAATCCTTATCGGTTGATCTACTAAAAGCTAAAAAGAATCAGTAGCATCGTTATCATATTTCATCAATACAATTTATGAGGCAAAGCTAACAAGAGAAAATCAGAAAAAATTGTAAAAATGGAACATTACAATTTAAGGCAGTAAATGCCAGAAAAGAGTGTCTTCCTGTCCCAAGATAGTTCCTTTAGAAAAAAACGATTTTGGAGAATTTTCCGTGAAGTTTTTATAAGTCTTATTGAAATGAGACTGGTCATTAAAATTAAACTCGTGAGCAAGCTCTGTAAAATTACGGTCAGGATTTTCAAAAAGTTTCTTGTTGATGGTTTGTCTGAACAGGACAATTTCGTTGAATTTTTTAACAGAAACTCCCAAATGAGCCTGAAAAAGTCGGTTTATATGCTGCCGGCTAACACCAATTTCTCTCGAAATTTTCTCCACTGAAAAGTTTTCGTAATGATTGAAAATATACTCAATCGATTTCTCAAGAATTACATTTTTAAATTTCTTGAATCTTTTTTCAAGAGACTTATCCAATAGGTTTTTATGAATTTCAGTATCTGTTGTTGAGAAAATCTCCTTCAGTTCATTCTGAGTAAAAAAATCATAGCCAGTAATATAATCTGTGAAATCTAAGTTTTCATAAAACTGATGAATTCCCAAAGGATGAAACACAACTACAATTCTATACACTTTTCCGGATTGTTTTACATGCAGAACTTTTTCCCGAATTGGCGTAAAAATTTGACATGGAGGCGAGTTTTCATCATAAATCACTTCTTTGGTTTCTAATCTGATATGGGATTTATAAAGAGAAATCGAGTTATTAAAGTGTGGAAAACATTGAAACTCATTGGTTGTATTATTATTTTTAATGTCCAAATAATAATAGTCAACGTATTTTCTAACGATAGAACTTTGAGGTCTGAATGTTTTAAAAATTTCCTCCATTTTCTTTTACAATGATTTTTCGTAAAATATCACCTAATGATCAAATATACGCAATGGTTTATTACTTCACAATAGATTGAAATTCCGAAAAACAAAAAAAAGAGGCTGTCTCAAAAGACAGTCTCTTTTTTATTGCAATTTTTTGTGAGGGACTTAGTTTTGTATTTTAATTATTTAGGATTTAGTTTTTTGATGAGTTGTGGATGTATTTTTTTTAAAAAAGAGCAGATTTTACCCTGCAAGCGCTAATTTTCTTAGATTGTGAGCAATAGCAACCAGGCCGATTTCTATTTCGACTTTATTTTGTCCTCTAAGCATAAATCTTTTAAATCCTTTGTTATGTTTGATCTGAGCAAAAACAGGTTCTACATCGTGGCATCTTTGTTTTCTAAGCTTTACTCCACGTTTGGTATTAAGAAGCTTATGAGCCTTATGCCGGAGCTTTGAAAGTTTTGGATTAGAAGGTGAAGAAGTTATGGTTTTAGTTTTCTGGTCTTTATCAAAGTAATTATACTTGATATAGGCTTTGACTTTTCTCTTTTGAAGAAAAATATAATTCTCTTCTGATCCATATCCTGCATCAGTCACTATCTCCTTGGGAGTTTTACGATAAAGATGTTCAAAATTATCAATATGAGGGAGCAGTGTTTTAGTGTCCCCAGGATTAGGATGCAGCGTATAGTTAAGGATAAACTGATTCTCGGTACTGAGCTGAAGATTGTAAGCGGCTTTAAGCTGTCCGTTACCCATATGATCCTCTTTCATACGCATGAAAGAAGCATCAGAATCTGTTTTTGAATAGCTGTTCCTGCCCCGGAGAATTTCCTGCTGTTTCTCATATTTTTCAAGGTTATCCGGCCAGTTTTTTTTTGCATAATTAATCTTCTGACGGACTTTAGGACAGATTTTCTTCTTTCTCAAAGTAGAGTCTATCGTTTCTATAGCAGATTTTATTTTTTCTTTATCCATAGACTTAAAGGTTACCTCAGAAGTATCTTTCATTTCTTCCCCAGCTATTTCCTGAGTGTAATTCCACAAATCTTCAAGCTGGGACTCTATACGTTCTTTATTCTTTTTGATCGCCTTTCCCCATACAAATGTATAACGATTGGCATTGGCTTCTATTTTGGTACCATCGGTAAAAATAGTCTGAAGGCTTACCAGCCCTTCTTTCTCTAAATACACTACAATTTGTGCGAAGATCTCTTTGAGTTCTCCTTTTAATCTTTCACTTCTAAAACGGTTCAAAGTATTATGATCAGGACGATTCATGGCACTGAGCCACATAAAATGAACATTTTCTTTGAGAGCCTGTTCCAGCTTTCTGCTAGAATAAATATTACACAAATAGCCATACACCAATACTTTCAAAAGCATTTTCGGGTGATACACCGATGTGCCCCCTGGTTTATAATTACGGATTAAATTACTGATATCCAGACCGTCTATAACTTCTGAAACAATTCGTACAGGATGATTAGCTTCTATTAACTCCGATAAATTCGGAGGAAATAGAAAATTTTGCTTGGGATTGTAATCTTTAAAGACTACCTTTGAATTACTTAACACACAGCAAATTAATCAATTTGCAAATATTAGGAAAGCAAAAGCTTTCCTTTTTTTATGCTTGCAAAAAAAGACTGCCTCACTTTTGAGACAGCCTCTTTCTATTTTATTATGCAACAGGCTTCTACTCCCCTGCCGGTTCAAACAATTCAATTTTATTTCCTTCAGGATCCATAATATGAACAAATTTTCCATATTCATACGTTGCAATTTCATCCAGAATTGTAATACCATCCTTCTTTAATTCCTCTACCAAGGCTTCAATATCCGCCACATGATAATTAATCATAAAATCCTTTTCTGAAGGTTCAAAATATTGGGTAGACTCTTTAAACGGACTCCATAGTGTATATCCTTTTTTATCAGATTCTGCTTCTCTCCAGTCGAATTTTGCTCCGTATGGGCTGGTTTCCACGCCAAGATGGGTTTTATACCAGTCGTTTACCTGTTCCGGGTCTTTACATTTAAAGAAAATACCTCCAATTGCGGTTACTTTTTTCATGCCTGTTGTTTTACTAAGTTTTATATTCAATCATTTTGAAACTTCACAAATATATTAATGTTTTCATTATATTACTCTACTTTAT
Source organism: Chryseobacterium sp. StRB126 (assembly GCF_000829375.1). Taxonomy (NCBI): domain Bacteria; kingdom Pseudomonadati; phylum Bacteroidota; class Flavobacteriia; order Flavobacteriales; family Weeksellaceae; genus Chryseobacterium; species Chryseobacterium sp. StRB126. Next base: position 2,204,904 of record NZ_AP014624.1, on the reverse strand, counting down.
TTGAAGGATTAATAAGTTTACAACGTTGGAAAACGCAAAGGCGCAAAATAAGGTAAAAGCGTATGTTTTAAGGCGCAAGGATTTTATCTCCGATGAAATTGTATGCTGCTAAAGCATCCGTAGTAAAAAGAAAAACACTCCTTTGCTGAGAATTTTTAATTCTCCTGCGCCTTCGCATTTTCCAACAAAAACACTTCGTTGTTAATAACAAAAAAAGCGCACCCATTGGGTACGCTTTGTATGATTGAAAGCTGAATAATTAGTGTAATTCAGCCAAGTATTTTTCTGCATCCATTGCAGCCATACATCCGCTTCCTGCAGCTGTAATAGCCTGTCTGTAGATATGATCCTGAACATCTCCTGCCGCAAAAACTCCCGGAAGATTTGTTCTTGAAGAACCTTTTTCAGTTACAATATATCCGTTTTCATCAAGATCTACCTGACCTACGAAGATATCTGTATTCGGTTTGTGACCAATAGCGATAAAGATCCCTTCAACATCTACAGTAGATTTTTCCTGAGTCTGGTTATTGATAATTACCGCTCTTTCTACTAAGCTGTTTTCACCTTCAATTCCGATAAGCTCATGGTGAAATTTCACTTCAATATTGGGAGTGCTTTCTACTCTGTGTATCATTGCTTTTGAAGCTCTGAAAACGTCTTTTCTAACTAATAATGTTACTTTTCTGCAAAGTTTGGCAAGATAAGTAGCTTCTTCAGCTGCTGTATCTCCAGCTCCTACTACCACTACATCTTTTCCTCTGTAGAAAAATCCGTCGCAAGTAGCACAAGCAGAAACTCCGCCTCCTGCATATTTCTTCTCGTCTTCAAGACCTAAATATTTTGCTGTTGCTCCTGTAGAAATAATTACAGTTTTAGCAAAAATCTCTTTATTTCCAGCGTATAATTTGTGAACACCGCCAACTTCTTTTGAGAATTCAGCTTTAGTGATCATTTCGTAGTGTACTTTGGTTTCAAATCTTTCTGCCTGCTTTTGCAGATCCATCATCATTTCAGGGCCTGTAATCCCTGCTGGATATCCTGGAAAGTTATCAACCTCAGTAGTTGTAGTTAATTGTCCGCCCGGCTCCAAACCTGTATACAATTCAGGTTTTAAGTCTGCTCTTGCTGCATAGATAGCAGCTGTGAAACCAGAAGGCCCAGATCCAACGATCACACAATCTAAAATGTTTTGCTCCATAATTTACTTGTTCGAAAAAAGATGTAATTAAATTAAGACTGCTAATTTCGTAATTTTTGCCGGCTTTTTAAAGTTATTTTAATGATAGTTGTCAATAAGAGATATGCCGATTGTCAATGAAGGTACGGAGTACGAGATTCAGGATGCGTATTCAGGTGTAGAACTGGTAATTTATATTTAATCTATTTGTCTTAAATCCAGCACTTACTTTACCCTTCCACTCTAAAACGCTCCCAATCTCAAACATAAAATCAAACCTTCATTTTAATCTTATCCACATTAATAATCTTGTACACCAGTTCCTTAATAAGCTCTGCTTCTCCCATATTCACGGCTCCAAGACCTTTCCCTTTCATATCAAATTCTCTCAGAATAGAAATGACTCTTGTAGCATGCTTTAAAGGATACAGTCTTGCACTTTCTGCATAGTCTTTCACAAAATAAGGATTCACGCCCATTTGAGATGCTATGGTTTGTGGTGGCTGCCCTGCCATTGTCTGATAAATAATCACATTGGAGAAATAGTTGTAAAGACTTGCCAACATCATTACAAAAGGGTTATTCTTGGGATTCTTACCCATGAAATGGGCAATTTTAAAGGCTGTATTGGCATTTTTTGTTCCCAGTGCCTTCTGAAGTTCGAAAATATTGTACTCTTTGCTGATTCCGATATGGTTTTCAACAATGGTTCCGTCCAATACCTCTCCTTCTTTAAGGATGATTTTCAGTTTATTCAGTTCATTGGCAATTCTTGAAAGATCATTTCCCAAATATTCCGCTAAAAGATGGGAAATATTGGGAGCTGTTTTAATTTTCAGCTTTATACATTCATCAGAAATCCATTTCGGAAGGTTGCTTTCCTTTACAGATTCGCTAAGGAAAAGCGCATTGGCCTTGTCTAAAGCTTTAGCCGCTTTTTTTCTGCTGTCCAGCTTCTTATGTTTATGGGCAAAAACCAACACTGTAGAAGGAACAGGATTTTCAACATAAGCATCAAGAATTCTGTTTTCTTCCTCATTGAACTTCAGATCCTGAGCTTCTTTTACAATAATTACCTGTTTATCTCCCATCATGGGAAACTGTCTTGCCAGGGAAAGAACTTCCTGATAAGAAGTATCTTTTCCGTATGTAACGGTTTGGTTAAAGGCTTTTTCGTCCTCTTCCAAAAAATTATGTTCAAGGGCTTTTACGGCAACATCAATAAAGTAGGCTTCTTCTCCGTGGAAAAAATAAATAGGTAAAACTTCTTTATTTTTAATATTTTTGAGGATTAAATCTAATTCTTTCATCTTATTAATGGAACTTCCAAAACTGAATTTTCAGGAAACTTTTGATTTTAAATTCAAGAAAGACAAAGATAAGTTTTTTATTTATGATTTGGTTCGTAAAACTTATCTTCTGCTCACTCCTGAGGAATGGGTAAGGCAACACTGGATACATTACTATCTTACCGTAAAATCCTACTCTACATCGGCTTTAATCACCGAAAAAAAAATTATCCTCAATGGTTTAACCAAAAGAATTGACCTTTTAGTAACCGAAAAAACAGAACCTGTAATTCTGATTGAATGTAAGGCCCCACAAATCAAATTAACGGAAAAAACATTTGAACAAACGGCTCGATACAATTCTATTATCGGAGCTAAAGAAATTGTTTTAACAAATGGTTTACAGCACATTCATGCTTATTATGAAAATGAGCAGTATATGTTTTATAAACCTGAATAAAGTTGGAGCAAAAAATAAACAACAACGATCAATATGAAAATTAAAAATATAATATTCGATTTCGGAGGAGTTTTGATGGATTGGAATCCAAGATATTTCTTTAAAGATTATTTCAAGGACGATGAAAAAATGGAATATTTTCTGGAAAATATTGCTCAGGATGAATGGAATATTGAACAGGACCGAGGAAGAAGTCTTTCGGAAGGAACTGAAATTCAGGTGAAAAAATTTCCGGAATGGGAAAAGGAGATCAGGGCTTATTATGATAACTGGACTGTGATGCTGAAAAGTGATATTCCCCAGAATGTTGATATTTTAAGACGATTGAAAAATACAGATTATCAGTTATTCGGGTTAACGAACTGGTCTGCTGAAACATTCCCTTATGCATTGGAAAATTATGATTTATTCCAGCTTTTTGATGGAAAAATTGTGGTTTCAGGAACGGAAAAACTGATTAAACCTGACCCTAAAATCTGGCATGTTTTATTGGAAAGATATAACATTCATGCAGAAGAATCTGTTTTCATAGATGATAACCAGAAGAATATTGAAATGGCACAATCCCTGGGATTCAACACCATTCATATTCAGCCGGATACAGATCTAAAGCAGGAACTGGCTCATCTGGGTGTTGAGATCTGATTTTCTACATCATAAATAATAAAAATCCTCAATTAAGTTATTTTCATTAATTTGGTTGAGGATTTTTTATGAATATGAGAAAAATTTTACTTCTATTTTTATTTGCTGTTACAAGCTTTCATGCCCAAAGTATTGAAAACCCTGAAGCATTCAAAAAATGCCGCAAAGAATTCAACAAAAAGATTTGTCTTTCGGATGAAGATAAAGACAGCATTTTATTTTATCTCGACAGATGCCCTAAAGAAGAGGGCCCGGTAGAAAATAACGGCTGCCCATGGCCTGACTCCGATAAAGATGAAGTGATTGACAAAGATGACAAATGCCCTTACATAGCTGGCCCTCAGGAAAATCAGGGATGCCCTTGGCTGGACACTGATGGGGATGGTGTTTTGGATAAAGACGATGCCTGCCCAACAGTAAGAGGTGTTCAGGACAATAACGGATGCCCTCCTATAGTGATGAAAGGTTGCAGGTAAAAAATAAATTCGTTAATCTTGATAGCCATTTAAACAAACATGAGTAAAATTATTTTTTTTCTGGTATTTGCCGGAACTTATGTTCAGGCTCAGAATATAGAAGATAAGTTAGCTTTCAAAAAGTGCCGCAAGGAGTTCAATAAAAAGATATGTCTTTCGGATGAAGATAATGACAGCCTTTTATTTTATCTTGATAAATGCCCTAATGAAATAGGACCTGTAGAAAACCATGGCTGTCCATGGCCAGATACAGATAAAGATGGTACTTTAGATAAGGATGATGCATGTCCCACAATATTCGGAGTACCGGAAAACAATGGCTGCCCTCCTTCTACCAAACAAGATGATTGTGAAAAGTTTTATAAACAGCAACAAATAAAATATGAGCAGTTCCAGGCAGAACACCAAGATATTGGAAAAATATATAGTCTTCTCAATAAAAGAATTCTGAAAGATGCTCTTAATCTTCGTAAAAAAGATATGCTGAATAATAATTTTGGAATAAGTTTCGGATATATCCAGTTCTCTCTTGTACCTGATGGCGGCTGTGATGATCCCAACCCTACAAAGATCAAGAATTATTTGATTTCAAAATTTTGGAATAAAGATATCTTTGAATATGCCTCAAAAAAATACAACAAGGAAATTCTTATAAGAAGAATGTACTTTGATAAATATTTTAATCCTGAATTAGAAAAATTAATGGGCAAGGACACCTTTCAATACCTTCTTCAATATTCTAATAAAAATAATAACAGTATCATCATTCCATCCAAAACCTCCAAAAAACCTGAAAACTACATTCCTATCTATATACAATTCATAACCCCTTATAAAATTGAAATTGTAAATTCTGCCAGCCCTAAAATCTACGAATATAAAAATGGTCAATGGGAATCCAATAAAAAATAATCAGGCAGTTTATTGTATTCAGAATAATTTTTAACTCATATGAAGAAAATCGTTTTTTTGCTGGTATTTATAGCAACTTATACCTATGCTCAAAATACTGAAGATAAGGAATTATTAAAAAAGTGCCGTAAAGAATTTAATAAAAAGATCTGTCTTGCAGATGAAGATCAAGACAGCATCCCTTTTTACCTTGATAAATGTCCCTCCGAAGCTGGTGTGAAAGAAAATCTGGGCTGCCCGTGGCCTGACAAGGACAAGGATGGAGTACTTGATAAGGATGATCAATGCCCTGAAATAGCTGGCCCTGTAGAAAATAAAGGCTGCCCATGGGAAGATACAGATGGTGACGGAATCCTTGACAAAGATGATAACTGCCCTACTGTTCCTGGCCCTGCCTACTCCAATGGATGCCGTGCAATTTCCTGTACCTTTGGTAATGAACCTAATATCCGGATGGAAAAATTCGAAATGGATGTTCAAAATATTGAAAAAATATATGACCTTGTCAATAAGAAAGTATTGGATAATATTGTACAGGCACGTCCTAAAAAAGATTTTATAGGTCGAAAAACTTATTTTCGTATAGAATATATAGACTACAGATCTTATATTGACCGTAAAACACCTGATGATGGAACTTCCCCGGGATACAATCTTCTGATCACCAAATTCTGGAATCAAAATATCCTTGAATATATCCGGAAAAAATATGGCAAAGACATCTATCTTTCAACCTCAATCAGTCCCAACTATCTCAACGCGTATCATAAAATCATAGGTGATAGAACATTCAATTACATGATGAAACACTATGATTCAAGATACCATCAAATAAAAATAGCAGGAAAACAGCCAACTACACTTGAAAATCCTATACATATTATGGTCAACTTCATTACTCCTTACAAGATTAAAGTAATGGATTTCCAAAGTGTGACTGTATATGAATATAAAAACAATCAATGGGAATTTCATAAAGAGTAAAAGATGATAACAAATTATTTTTCACTAACTTAGATTCTCTATTAATATGAATAAAATTATTTTTCTTTTGGTATTTTCTGCCATTTATTGTCAGGCTCAGCATATTGAAGATAAGCAGGTATTCAAAAAGTGCCGTAAAGAGTTCAATAAAAAGATCTGTCTTTCGGATGAAGATAATGACAGTCTCTTATTTTATCTTGATAAATGTCCAAATGAAATAGGACCTATTGAAAATCATGGCTGCCCATGGCCAGATACGGATAAAGACGGTGTAGTAGATAAAGATGATGCATGCCCACAAATAGCCGGCCCTCCAGAAAACAAAGGATGTGAATGGCCAGATACAGATGGTGATGGCATTTTAGATAAAGATGATAACTGTCCTACTGTTCCCGGAATTCCCAATCTGAATGGCTGCCCAAGATGTAATCTATAACACCTTATAAAATATGATACGTTCAATCTTATTAACCACATGTATTATGGCCTCAGGAAACCTTTTTGGCCAAAGCCTTAAAACGGTTTCTTATCAAGACGGTTCACAAAAGCTAAACGGATTAGTAACTTCCAATGCAGGAAAAAAACTTCCGGGAGTATTGATACTTCCTGCCTGGAAGGGCATTGATGAAGAAGCCAAAACAGCCGCCCTTGAACTTGAAAAACAAGGGTATATTGCTTTCATCGCAGATATTTATGGAGAAGGTAAAATCCCTGCCAACAGCGAAGAAGCAGCCAAAAGTTCAGGATATTACAAAAAGAATTATTCGGAATATCAAAAAAGAATTTCACTGGCATTAGAACAGCTGAAAAAAAATGGAGCCATTACTGATAAAACAGCCGTTATCGGATATTGTTTCGGAGGAACAGGTGCACTGGAATCTGCCAGAGGAAATTTACCTGTTGCCGGAGTAGTTTCTATTCATGGAAGCCTGGGAAGAGATCAAAGCAGAAAAAATGAAAAATTAAATGCTAAAATACTGGTTGAAAATCCAGCAGATGATAAAGGGGTAACGCCTGATGATTACAGCAACCTCATCAAAGAAATGAATGACGGAAATGCAGACTGGCAGATTATTACTTATGCTCATTCCAAACATACTTTCACAGATCCTAAATCTCCGGATTATAATGAAACAATGGCTAAAAGAGCCTGGAATCATACCTTACTGTTTCTGAAGGAAATCCTGAAGTAAATACAATATAGCAAAGTACCAATGCTTTGGTGTGAGTCATTCATTGGTACATTATTATTTTTACATCTTTATTTTATTGTGGCTTGGCTTCTAATTCAACATTATATTTCTTAGTAGAATATTTTGTAAGAGAGCCTGTTGCAGCATCAATTCCTACACCTATTGCTCCTCCAAAAAGGATATTGAGAAGGGTTACTGCATTAAATGACTTATCCAGTTTTACTTTCTGTGCATCGAATCCTTCTTTTTCGATTGTAACGAACTGCTTACTTAAAGATCTAGAAATAGATGCTGTACAAGGGGTCACACATTTTTCTTCTCCGTTATGAATTACTTTGGCTCCTTCAGGAGTGGAATTGAAAGTTATTTTATCACGCGTTCCTGTAAAAATGGTTGCACAAGAAGTTGTGGAAAGCGCGATCCCTAACAATAACACAATGGGTAGATTGTTTTTCATATATTTTATTAAAAAGTTAAATAGGCCGACTTTTTTCGGCGCGCGAACTTACAAAATAATTAATGACAACCGGCATCAACAGGCGATAACATCTTCATTAAAATGATAACTTACTGATAGCTAAAATATTTTTTTAAAGCGGTTTTAATTAAAATATTCTAATCAGGTTTTAAAACAAAAAAGCCATCTCAGTTTTGAGACAGCTTTTCTATTTTTTGTATTGTATTACAGTGAGAGCACCATGTAAAAGAATTCCCCCTTACATTCGGGACAGATCTTTGTCACCATAAATACTTTTAATCTACTCCTTCCACTTCCCTGTTCACCAGCTCCATTGAAAATGCAGGCAGGCAGATTGCAAGATACTCGCAAGGTTCTGAAAAAGGATTGCTGTAACGAATTCTCGCTCCTTTTTCAATAAGGATACTGCTCCCTTTTTCCAACACTACAATTTCTCCGTCAATTTCAAACTGTTTTTTCCCTGAAATGATGTAAGTAAATTCATCAAATTCAGGAGTCTGATGAGGCTCACTCCAATCCGGAGGAGCTACCATATGGGCAATGGAAACATTAGAATTTCCTGTAGAGTTTCCCCAATGTTCTTCAATCAGTTTTCCGTCTGTAGTAGGAACTACAAAGGGAGACTGCTGTATTTTATACTTTTTCATACCCAATCTTCTTTTTTGATTTCGTATACAAAATTGGTTCTTGTAGGTTCTGCAAAATAAGCAACTTCTTCTTCCGCAATTTTGATCCCACCAAGCTTTTCCAATGCTTTCTGTGAACGGAAATTCTCTTTTCCGATGTGAAAATGAACTTTAGCTACATATTGGAAGATATACTCCAACATCAGTTTCTTAACCTTGGGATTGATTCCTTTCCCCCAAGATTTTGTTCCATAAAAAGTATAGCCGATGAAAATATGACTGTCATTTTCATCAAAATTATAATAACGGCTGCTTCCCAGTACGTCTCCGGTTGCTTTCTCAATAATTTTAAAGGCCCCTTTGCTTTCCATAGCTCCCAAAAAGAAATTTTCAAAGACTTCTCTTTGATAACGGTCTTTATTAGGATGCTGTTCCCATACTTTAGGATCTGATGCTACTTCATATAAAGATTCAAAATCCCCTTGCTGTAAGGGGATTAATTGAAATTCTTCATTCTCTAAAACAGGCTGAATAGAAAAATTCATGCTTAGCCTTTTTTGTTAGAATCTGATTCTATTCTCTGGATTTCTTTCAACTTATCAGAAATCTTGATTACTGTATCTAATTTTGCCGGTTTCAACGGAATTTCAGCCTGATTCATATCCCATTTAATCACAAGATTTCCTGAGTTTTCATCTGTTGGGTTCAGGGTAATTTCAAACCATTCCTGTTTGTCTGCCAGTTTATTTACCGGCACTGTAACATCTACTACATCCTGTTTTGGGTCGTAAGTATATGCTCCCCACTGTTGGAAATCTTTGTTCAGAATTACTTTCCATTCTTTTTCAGTAGGAACAATGAATAATCCGTAAGTACCTGCCGGAACATTTTTCCCACCAAAATTAACGGTCTGTCCAAATGTAATTTTTGTAGATGAGTTAGCTCCTGCTCTCCAAATCTGGCCATAAGGAACCAGTTCTCCAAAAATCTTACGCCCTTTTACTCCTGGTCTTCCGTAGTCGACAGAAATTTTAGACATAGAAAACTGCTGTTCTACTTTCTGACGCGGACTTGCCGCTGGCACAGAATAATCCTGTGCGAAAGTGAACACTGAAACTGAAATACAAACTGCTGCTAATAACTTTTTCACGTGTAAATTTTTGTTTAAAATTACGAAAATCAAAATAAAATAGCTTTCTCTAACTCCAATAATTTTTGTTTTCTCCAGATTCCGCCACCATAGCCTGTTAGCTGCCCATTGCTTCCAATAACTCTATGACAGGGAATCAGAATGGATATTTTATTTAATCCGTTGGCATTGGCTACGGCCCGAATTGATTTAGGATTTCCAAGAATATCAGCCTGCTCCCGATAACTTTTGGTTCCACCGTAAGGAATTTGCCGTAGAATTTCCCAAACTTCTTTTTGAAAAGCAGTTCCTACCAGAGAAAGAGGAACTGTAAATTCAGTTCTTTTTCCTTCAAAATATTCAGAGAGTTCCTTTTCCAGCTTTGTAAAATGAGGATTTTCTCCCTGCACAATATTAGCATTAAAGGATTTTGAAATATTCTTCAGCTCTGTAGGAAGTGCTTTTCTGTCAGCAAACTCCAGAAGACATATTCCATGCTCATCAGCACAGGCAACCATGGTTCCCAGCATGGTTTCAATTCTTTTCAGATCAATAATCTTTTCTGTCTTGTTCTTGCCTGGCGATACTCCGAAAATATTTTTAAAGCTTTCATTAAAGCCGCTCAAACTTTCATACCCTGAATCAAAAGCTACCTCTGTAACAAGTTCTCCTTGCTGAAGTTTTTTAAATGCTGTATTCAGTTTATACATTCTCTGAAAGGCATGAAATGTTACTCCATGATGTTTCAGAAACCATCTGCGTATGGTTGCCGGCTCCAGACCTCTTTTCACCAAATCATAATCTTTAAGTTTTAAAGTAGGATTATCAGAAATCTCTTTCAGCAATTCCTTGATATACAAAGGCGTCACATTCATAGTTTCCAGAGGTTTGCAAACTTTACATGGGCGATACCCTTTCAACATCGCCTCTTTTGTATTGGAAAAAAATTCTACGTTTTCAAATTTGGGTTTACGAGCAGTACAGGTTGGCCGACAGAATATTCCGGTTGTTTTAACTCCCATCCAGAAAATTCCTTCAAACGAAGAATCCTTACGAAAGGAAGCATCATACATAATTTGTTCTGTAAGTTCCATAATCAGATGAAAAGTGGGGCAAAGCTTTTGTTATTTGTAACTGTATCGCTGATTCTTTCGAGCTCGCGATAGATATGCCTGTTGAAAAAGGCTCCTGAAGTAATTCTTTTTACTCCTAATGTTTTTAAGATTTCAAAACCGGGGAGATCAGGTAAGCCCATCACATTAAGGGGAAGAGATGTAGCATTTACAACTATTTTAATATCCTCAACACGGGTCATTCCCGGAACAAATACTCCATCTACATTCAGTTTTTCAATCAGTTCAATTCTCTTTACTGTTTCTTCCAATGCATTTTCTATTCCTAATAAAAAAGGATCGGTTCTTACATTGATAAAGATTTTGCTCCTTCTCTCTTTCAGCATAGTCAGAATATGGCTTAGTTTTTCAAAAAAAACCTCTCTGCTTAACAGCTGTCTTTCTCCATCAACAATATGGGTATCTTCCAGATTTATTCCTACTACTCCTATTTCCAACAGTTTTATAATATTTGAAACAATTATCTCAGCAGTACTTCCGTACCCACCTTCCAAATCTACAGATAAAGGGATGGAAACGGATGCTTTTATTCTTTTGATGATATAAAAATACTCATCAAAGCTCATCTGCTCTCCGTCTTCGTATCCTAAACTCATGGCTACGGCTGAGCTGGAAGTTGCCAGAGCTTTATAACCAGCCTTTTCTAATATTCTTGCACTCTGTACGTTCCACACATTGCCTAATAATAAAGGCTGTTCTTCCTGATGTAAACTTTTGAAACCGATCATTATCTTTTTTTATTCAAAAGTAGGAAGAATGTTCAGGTAGCTGCAACCGAAAAATGAACAAGCATTTTTTGAGTAAGGAAGTTGGAGGCAGGAAGCTGGAAGTTATTGAAAGGAAATCAATAATTAAAGTCGATCTAAATGATATTTCTAATCCTTTGACCCGATTTCACAATAGGCACCATTCAATAAATGGCTTACAGTACCTTTTGCGTCCATCTTCAAACTTCAATCAACTTAAAATAAAATGGCTTTTTCCAGCTCCAAGAGCTTTTGTTTTCTCCAGATTCCACCTGCATAACCTACCAATTCCCCATTGGAGCCAATAACACGATGACATGGAATTAAAATAGCGATCTTATTGATTCCATTGGCTGTTCCTACAGCACGTATTGCCTTTGGATTCCCAAGAAATTCTGATTGCTGCTTGTAGGTTCTGATCTCTCCCATTGGTATTTCACGAAGCAACTGCCATACTTTTTCCTGAAATTCTGTACCTATGGTAAATAAAGGAACTTCAAACTTAGATCTGTTGCCCTCAAAATATTCTTTTAACTCCTGTTCCAGCTGTTGAAAATGGGGGTGTTCCTTTTCTACAATTTCAGCTTTCAGTTGCTTTGCTAAAACTTTGAGCTGCTTCTCAATATTCTTTCTGTCTGTAAATTCCAACAGGCAAATTCCCTGGTCTGTTGCACAGGCTATCATTTCTCCCAATGGAGTCTGTATTGTTTTTTGGTGTATGATTTCCATTAGTTTAAAATTACTATTTTTCCGGAATTCATACCCTCTCTTTTTTATATATTCTTTAAAACTCTTTCTGCCTGAGCCATATGCCTTGCATTATGATAGATTACAAACCTTAAAGTATCCCCCAGTTTTAAAGTTATTAATTTTGAGATACTAATAGCTGTTTTTGTTTTCTCCAGATTAATATGGCTTGCCTTTTCCAATAGATCCAGTAATTGCTGCTGCTGTTTTATAAATTCAGTCACAACCTCTTTATTCAACTCGCTATGAATCGGATTCATGATTTTAAGGGTCTTCATCTTGTTCAGCTTTTCTTTGGGAAGCATACTTTTAGCAAAATAATTCCCTAGAATTCCCGGCTTAAAATCAGATTTTGGGGTTGTTTTAGAAGAAGAAATTCTGCGTGAGATTTCGGGGATATAAAAATCTCCGTAACGGTTGAGATGTTCCAGACATTCCAAAGTGCTCCAGCTATCAGAAGTTATTCTGAAATTCAGTTCATTTTCCGGTTTCAGCAAAAGAGTTTCAGCATATTGCAAATGTTGTCCTGTTCTGCTTTTTAATTCGTCTAATAATGCTTCGGTTGAGATTTTCATTACTGTTTTTTGCAAATTTCCGAATTGCTTTATTCTTAAATCTTGATTGAGCTCAAGATTTTTTAAGCCTTGATAAGGTTTCCGGAGACATTCTTAGATAATTGGCTATATATTTATTAGGAACTTCCTGAAACAGCTTCGGACTTCGCTTTAAAACTCTTTCAAAACGCTCACCCGGAGCACTAATCAGTAAATCTTTTTCTCTTTCCAATTGTTGCAATACAAGGTCTTCCAGAACATTTATCCAAAATTTCATATGCTCTTCATCGGATTGAATAAATTTATAGAAATCTTTTTTTGAGGCTACTTTAACCGCTGTTTTCTTGATAGCTTGAATATAAAGTTCCGAGGGTTTCCCGGAAAGGAAAGAATCCAGAGAGACAATAATATTTCCGGTATATCCAAAACGGATAATCCTTTCTTCATTTTCATCTGTCATAAAGATCCTCACACTTCCTTTTTCAATAAAATAAATATGAGTATCGGTACTTCCTGAAGTCTTCAGAAATTCATTCCTTTTAAATTCTTTATGTTCCCAATGAATTCCGCTTTGAAGTACCTTTTCAATCATATCCTTTTATTATTTGGTGTTCCAAAGATAATGGGTAAATTTAAGGGTTTAAATACCAATCACGAATAATGCTCAAAAAAACAGGTTTTTTCCTTCTTTTTTCCGTCGGATTTTTCGGCATAAAAGCTCAGCAAACCATTCCTTTCAGGGTTACAAAATACAATACTATTATTGTACAAACTCTTGTCAACAAAAAGGATTCTTTGGATTTAATGTTTCAAATTGCGATGAAAGATGGGGCCATCTCTCCGGAACGGCAGCGGAAAGCAGATCACATTATTTTTAATAAAGAGGAAATAAGTGAACATAATAGAGTAGATATTGGCAGCATGAGCTGGAGAGATGTCACATTTACAGATAATCAGCTGGCTGGTTTGGAAGCTGACGGAAAAATTGGAACAGGACTTTTTGAGGGGAAGATCTTTAAAATTGATTATGACAGCAATCAGTTTGTGATTTATAATCAAAAACCTGATCTGAAAGGGTTTCAGCCTATTAAAACCACTTTTGAGAACGGAGGTTTTCATATTTCCGGGGATAATATTATAGATGGAGATAGGCAGCAGGCAACTTATTTTGTACTTCAATCCGGTTACTCAGGAGGCATATTGTATAGTAATGATTTTGCTGAAAAATATGATCTCAACAAAAAGCTAAAGATTATTGGAGAAAAAACGCTGAAAAATTCCAGTAATAAGCTTCTGGTTATTAAACAGGGAATTCTTCCATCTTTCAAACTTGGTGATTTTGTTTTCAGAGAGGCTCCTGTAGGATTTTTTGCAGGAGATCTTAAGAATCAAAATGTCAGCTATTTTGGCGCAGACATGATGCGAAGATTTATCTGGATTTTTGATGCTGACAGGAAAGTGGCATATATTAAACCCAGTAAATATTATTCTGAGCCTTACTATAAAATAAATTAAACTCAAAATATTCAAAACATTCTTAATAATGAAGATTAACACAGCCTTAGTGCTTTTATGTTCGCAACTGATGATTGTCAGTTGTAAAAAGGACGACAAAAAACCAATTCAGGATCAGCCAGCCATTGTAAAAGATTCTGTAAAAACGGCTACAACAGAAGAGGAAATAGATTTTAAGAATTTCAACATTTTCAATGTTTCCACCATGCAGCGGAAGGATCTTATGGATACTTTTATCTCCGTATCGGACATTTACAACGGTAAAAATACTATTCCGGCAGACTTTCTAAAGAAACAAAAGGAAGTTCCTTTTGAAAAGATGGCTTATATTGAGCTGGATCCTACGTATAGAAAAAAAATGCTGGATGGTATTCACATTACTGAAAATGATTCACTTTATCTTTACAACTACGAAAAGAATAAACTGCAAAAAATCCCTGTAAGTAAATTAAAAGCAGTGGCCTATCTTTCTCCTTATATGGGTGAAGGGGAGGAAATTGATCCTGAATCCTACATGGTTGGATTTCAAATCGGCACTCAGAAAGGCAATGATATTTTTGATAAATACATGAATGTAATTGCCTATTTTGGCAGTAAAAGTCCATTTGTAGAAAATAAAATGAAGATGATTAAATGGGAAAAGGCAGGAGCCGATATTCAGAAAAAATATTTTTCCGGTTCCACGCTTAAATATGGTGGCACTTATCAATATACCTATGAAAACCTGACCTATTATGTACAGGATCTTCTTGAAGAATATGGTCCTCAGGAACGCAAACTGGTAGTCATTAACGATCATCATGAAAAAGTCTTTGAGAAAACATTTACCATTGAGGATGGTGCGGAGTTTAATCCGCTTGAAAAAATGCCCAATGAAGAAACGAATTATTATGCTCAGTGGACCGGCAGACTTTTTAAAGGAAAGGCACCGGTAGTCTTTAATTTCATCTCCCCTTCTTTCGGATGTAGAGCCATTACATTTTTAGATAAAGAAAGTACAGAGCTTAGTATTAATTGTGATAACAGACATTAAAATTACTGAACAGAAAAATTCACGTACAGATATGGTCAATCAGCATTATCTGTGAGAGATTTTTTTAAGAAAATAACTTCAAAAGCAAATCTGTGAATATACAGGTTTGCTTTTTTTGCAGGGACAGTTTTCGGAATTAAAAAATAATGTAATTTTATCACAACACAAAAGCACAATTATGAAACAAAATATACTTCTTTTTATACTCTGCGTTTTCATCAACTTACTGATTGGTAACATTGTATTAATCGTTATTTTCCCAGATTTACCTTTCCTTTATAATATCCTTATTTCACTTTTTGTATTCATAATTTATGGAATTATATTTTATAAATTAAGCATAAATCCTAAAAGATATGAACCATGGAAATTGGCCGGAATTTCAGCAGTTCTAAGCCTCACTGCCTTATTAATCGCCTGTATTTTCACATCAATGGGTAACCGTTTACCAACAGACACTATAATAACTGCCGGGTTAAAAGGAGTAATTCCTATGTTTATTTTTGCGACAGTACTGGCTTCCCCATTCTGGATACCCTTAGCATTTTTTAATTTTGCCTGTCTTTATTTTATAAGACAGGAATAATCAATTTTAATATGCTAATAAACAAAGTATTACAACTTACTATTTAAATTATGAGCATGTATTATTTGTATTTAATATGTACACTTATTATATTTGCACTTACAAAATATAGTTATGTGGAAAAAATCATATTCAGTACTTACAAAAGAAGTTACAAGAGAGCAAATCTGGAAATTGACAACAGAGATTGATCGTTGGAAAGATTGGGATGAAACGGTTGAGTATTCAACCCTTTTAGGAGAGTTTAAGGAAGGAGAATCTTTTATTCTGAAACCAAAAGGAGGTCCAAAAGTAAAAATCAAACTTATTGAAATAATTCCTTTTCAAAAATTTACTGATTTAACATCATTTCCTTTAGCCAAAATGTATGGAGAACACATCTATGAAGAAACTGAAAATGGACTAAGGATTACAATCACCATGAGTGTTACAGGCTTATTATCAAGACTTTGGATAAAACTGGTCGCAAATGACATTGTAGAACATCTTCCGGAAGATATTGCCAATCAAATTAAAAATGCAAAAAAATTATGATACGATACTGGATGGCCTCTGTTTCTAAAGAACATACAGAACGTGGAGTTGAGGGCAACTTTATACAGGTTTGCCATGGGAAGAAGGCTCCGTTGCAGCGAATGAAAAAGGGAGACTATATTATCGTATATTCTTCCAAAATAAAAATGAACAGTTCTGAAAAACTACAGAATTTTACAGCAATAGGAAAAGTAATGGATGAGGAAGTCTATTCTTTTCAAATGACAGAAACATTTAATCCGTTCAGAAGAGATATAGAATTTTATGACTGTAAAGAATGTTCCATCATTCCGCTGATTGGTCAGCTTGATTTCATTGAGAATAAAAAATTCTGGGGGTATCCGTTCCGTTACGGGCATTTTGAAATTTCTGAAAAAGATTTTAATTTAATTGCCTCTAAAATGATCTAAATGAATAAGGATAATACGTTCAGCGTAAAGAAAGCTGAGGACAGTTCCGGTTTTTTACTGTGGCAGGTAACCAATCTTTGGCAGCGGGAAATTAAGAAAGCATTATTGCCGTTTGATCTCACTCATTCACAATTTGTTATATTAGCCAGCACTCATTGGCTGTCTCTTCAAAAAACTGAAGTTACTCAGATCATTCTTTCACATCATACCAAAATAGATCCAATGACCACTTCTCAGGTATTGAGAGCTTTACAAAAGAAGGATTTTATCTGCAGAAAAGAACATATGACGGACACAAGGGCTAAAACTATTGAAATAACCGAAGCCGGAAAGAAAACGATTAAAAAAGCAGTTATTGCTGTTGAAAATTTTGATCGCGAGTTCTTTTCGAAGCTTGAAACTTCACAACAGGAGTTCAACAGGAATTTGCAAAGCCTTTTAAAGAACCAATAAATCACAATAAACATGGGGTAGATTGAATCTGTATCAATCTACCCCAATTACATCCTATTTATAGCACATTTCAATTATTTAACCTTAGGATAAAGTTTGTTTTTCAGGTTTATAAAATAAGTTTCGGATTCTTTGAAGTCATTACTTTTCATGAATTTAAGAACTACATTCAGGTAAGATTCTGAAGGGGTAAACGCTGAACCCATCTTTTCTGATAACTTTTTATATTCCGTCTCTAGTAAGTCCGGATTTTTAGCAAGCTGCTTAATATCTGTTCTGAAACCTTTGAATATGAATTTTAAAGCTTCATAATTTCCGGGATAAGAAACCGTTCCATGTGTTTCGCCTTCAAAAAAACTGTGTTTATAATTCAAAGTTCCGTTATTCTCTATAATTCCTTTAAATTTCTCAATAGCCTGTGTCATATCTGAATTCCAGTTTTTCTGCTGTTCTTCGTTATCAGCCTGAGAAACGTATAAAGATTTGTTGGCCGGAAATTTTTTATTCTTTTCCAAATAGGCTTGTGTTCTTGAAAGGGTTACTTCATTATCCCACCATAAACTTGGATCATTAGCCACATAAGCATTGAAATACTCAGGATGGGTAAGAAAAGCATTGATGGCAAATAATCCTCCGAATGAATGCCCTACTAAAACGGAATATTCTTGTGTTCTATAGTTTTTGCTAATAAATGGCTTTAGCTCTTCCTGCATGAATTTCACAAAGTTCTCACTTCCACCACTGTCTGCAAAAAGAGTGACGGCAGGATTTAGCGGACTTTTCTTTTGAGATTTTGTTGGGGTAAGATCTCTTGTACGTTCTGTATTCTTAATCCCCACCACAATACATTCCGGAATGTCTGCATACGGAGTTCTTGCAATAAAATCCGTAAGTCCTGTATAATATTCAAAATTAATTTCACCATCTAAAAGATAGATAACCGGATATTTTGCAGGATTGATGGTTGTATCATTATACGTTTTAGGCAGATGAACCCAGATTTCTCTGTTTTCATTTAAAACCTTCGAAAATAAGGTCTGTTTTTCTCCTATTGTAAGCTGTTCCTGAGCTTTCCCAAATGTGAAGAATGAAAATACAGATAAAAATAAAATTTTAACCCAATTGTTCATGATGTGACTCTTTTCTATGTTGATGAATATTTTTAATTTCTTTTCCTTTTTTACCTGATTTGTTCCTTCTTCCCCACCAGATCAGAAATCCAGTTACCGGAAGACTGGTACAGATAATTCCGATAACGAATGTGAAGATCTTCCCGAACATTCCGCCCCAATATCCTACATGAAGATCAAAGTTCATGTGCTCAATCACTTCATGCATAAGAACTTCTTTTGGATAATTAATTTCGTCCCCGGTATACTTATTGACTTCTTTACTTTTTCCGTCAATAATACTTTTCAATCCTATAAATTGAGCGGCTACCACATTGTAAACTGTTGCAGAATCTCTACGCGGCACACTCATTCTGACTTGCTGCGCCTGAGGAATCTCTTTAAAGCTACGGTCTATAAAATCTGTAAAAGGGAGTGCTTTTTTATCAGGATTATACACAGGATCATACTTTTCAGCAATTTTATGGGCATCAGCAACTCCTCCAAAAGTCACCTGAGTAAGATCCGTCAAAACCTTATAAGCCATGATTAATCCTGTAATGGTAATAAATACAGCTGGCAACAGTGAATAAAAACCAAAAACATTATGGAAATCGTAATTTTTTCTACGCCATTTTGTTCCTGATTTGATTTTAAATGCTGTGGTTCTTGTTGTTTTATTCCATTTTTTTGGCCACCAAAGAATTAAACCACCGATTAGTTGAATGAAAAATATAATGGAAGCAACTCCCACCACTGTTTTTCCGAATTTTCCGGCCAATAACTGAGCATGAATGTGGGCTACCACATAGAAAAATTCATAGCTTTTTGTAGATCCCATTACTTTTCCGGTGTAAGGATCAAGATAATGGTAGGCGAAAACACCTCTTGGGCCACGTCCCTTACCTTTGGGTTTTTCTGCTTTTTCAGCATTTTTATCTTTTGGTGGTTTGGTGGCTGAAGCAACACGGAAAGTTCTGTCTGCTTCCCTGTAAGTATCAAAATAGAACGCTTTTCTGTCCGGAACCTGTTCATGAAATTTAACCAGCAATTCTTCCGGAGTCATTTTTTTTGTATGGGCTGGAGCCTGAACATATTTGGCACTTCCGGCACAAAGGTCAACAATCTCGTCACAAAACACGAAAACCGTTCCGGAAAGCGTAATAGTAAGTACAATAATCCCGGAAACAAGTCCGAGCCAGAGATGGAGCCATCCTGTAATTCTTTTGGTCAGGGATTTTCCCTGTTTTTTCTTGGGGTTAGTTTTTTTATTTTCCATATCTGAAAGGGTTGCCTTTCGGTCATTGTTGTTAGAAAACGTAAGGGCGCAAGGCTCTGTAACATGTTCGTGCTATAAGGGTGCAAAGATTTTATCTTCGATAAATTGTAGGCTGTACTATTATCTCACGATTTAACAGATTACACAGATGTTTGAAAACAAATGGTATAATCTATTGAAATTTGTGAAAACCGAAATACTGACAAGTTATTTCCTACTGAAAATCTTTGACTTTTTTTGCACTCTTGCACTTTTCCAATCAACTTTAAAGTTGAGACAACGTTTTTTATTTTTAAAAGGTATTAGAATTTAAATGCGAAGTTGGCCAGGAATTCTCTTGGTTTTTGTGGCTGTCCATAGAAGTTCCAATAGGTTTGGTTTAATGCATTATTCATTTTCACACCAATTCTGTATTTTTTCTTGTCGTAGAACACGGTAGCGCCTACAGTTGTATAAGCTGGTGCAAGGAAATGATTGGTAATATTGATATACGTTTTATCTACGAAGTTGAATCCTGCTCCGAAACCAAGACCTTCATATGTTCCATCCATAATCTTATAACTTGTCCATAAATTGGCAACATGTTTAGGGGCCCATGCTACTCTTTTTCCGGCATCTTTACTTCTGTCATCATAGCGGTTATCATTAAACCCATATCCACCCACGATATTCCAACCTTTCGCAGGGTTAATGACAAGGTCCATTTCAAATCCCTGATTTTTAATATTACCATCCTGTCTGCTTCCAAGTCCTCCCGGATCAGCAATGACTCTATTCTTAACTCTCATGTTATAATAGGAAATCGTTGATAATAATTTTTTACCAAACAGATCTAATTTAAACCCAGCTTCAAA
The DNA here is from genome assembly GCF_000829375.1 of Chryseobacterium sp. StRB126. Lineage (NCBI taxonomy): Bacteria > Pseudomonadati > Bacteroidota > Flavobacteriia > Flavobacteriales > Weeksellaceae > Chryseobacterium > Chryseobacterium sp. StRB126. Next base: position 2,184,579 of record NZ_AP014624.1, on the reverse strand, counting down.
CTGGTTTCCCTGTTCCGGGTCCCATTTAGTAAGAACACCGTCCTGATTAGGTCCCGGAGCAATATTTTTAAACCCGTTTACATAGTTGGCAAAGAATGAAATTTCATCTTTCTTAATTTCATATACCAAACCAAATTTGGGAGAGAATTGTGTCTGACTATATTCAGTATCTCCGGCAACTCCATTTCTGGTAATATCTTGGTTTTTATAATGATCCATTCTTAAACTTGCCATTACCAGAAAATTATCTGTTACATTCAGAACGTTAGAAACATAAGCACTATATGTGCTGTATCTGGAAATTTCATATTTTGTTGAGGTTCTTGGTAGTTTTTTCACCACATCACGGGAAATAGGCGTCCAACCGGAAGTACCATCCAATATAATAATATCATTTCCCTCTTCTTTACCATAGTTATCTCCAATTACTCCATTCAAAGGATAAGGAGCAAAGGCTGAGTTTTTATTTTTACCCACTGTAAATTCCGGATATTGGTTTTTGCTGGTTTGCTGGAAATAATCCAATCCTACTACCAGACGGTTTCTTAAACCTCCAATTTTAAAGTCACCCATAAAGTTCTGTTGAATATTGTCTGTTGTGATTTTATAATTGTCAAAAGGACGAATGCTTCTGCTCACTCTATGGTCATCCATATAGTTTAAAACCAAGAAGATGGACTCTTTCTCGTTGGCTTCTCCTCTTTGATATGATGTTCTGGAAGTCCATTGATCATTGAATTTATGGGAGACTTCAGCCATCGTCACAAAATTGGTTCTTTTCGATCCCACATCATTACTGGTAAATGATCTGCCATGAATGGCAGCAAGATCTTTCATCGAATGGTAAGTCAATTTCTCAGACTGTCTTACATATGCATTCAATGTTTTTTCCGGTGCATGGAATTCTGTGTCTAAGGTTACGGTAGTCTTATCGTTTACTTTATATAAAATACTTCCGGAGAAAAATACTCCTTTATTGTATCCTGCATCCTGAAAAGAATCCTGAGAATACGCTGCTACATTGAATCTTGCCAAGGCTGTTTTTTCTTTATTTAAAGGGGTGTTCACATCGGCTGTAATTCTGTTCATTCCCCAACTTCCGGTAGTATAGTTGATGATTCCGCCGAAATTTTCCTGTGGCTTTTTGGTCACAATATTCACTACCCCGCCATAATTTGCTAAGGTTCCACCGAATAATGTTCCTGATGGTCCTTTGATAACTTCTACTCTTTCAACATTTGCAATTTCCGACTGTACTCTTGGGTTTTGAATCAATCCGTTTCTGAAACTGGCATTGGAACTGAACCCTCTCAGGAAAATATCATTGCCACTGTCATTAACACTATTGCTTACTACCACTCCCGGCGCTGATGCCATTGCCGTATTGAAATCTATAGCATTCATTTCACTGATAATTTCTTTAGGAACAAGATTGTAAACCGTTGGATTTTCAAGGTTTTCCAGCGGAAGCCTTGCTACTGATTCTGATTTTTTGGTTCTGTAATTATGGGTTCCCTGAAGGGATACTGACTGGATCTCAGCTACTTTAAGGGTATCACTTTCCTGTGCCCTTAACATGGTGACTGCTAATAATGATGCAGAAATAATAGTTTTTTTCATTTTTATAATTAAGCTTAGTAGCGCTAAATTACTTTATTTTTATTAATTCTAAATAAAAACATGATGGAAATCATAAAATTTTGCTGACAAAAAAGCCCATAAATAAAGGGTTTATGAAAATTCACAAACCCTTTATTTCAATACTGCATGAAATTTCAGTACTCTATTTTATATCAATGTATTTACATTTTATCTTATTAATTTCTATTATTTACACAACAACCATCATAGACATATAGTAATTGGCACAGTGTAATGAGGTAAGCAATAGGATTTCTTTATTGGAGTACGTCTCAAAATCATCGGAAGTAGTGATCCGGTATTCATAATTCAGAAGGTTCCATTTAAACTGAGGTTTCATTACTAAGAGCTCTGTTCCCTCTTTATCCGTAAGTACAAATGAATCTTTGAAAACGCCTCTATGTTTACATACAAAACTTTCTTTTACTCCATCAAAATAGGTTTGCACTATGATTTCACCATTCCAGTTCATTCTAAACTTTAAAAGAACCTTTTCATTATCTTTCAATTCAATAGTTGTTCCCCAGAACCCCTTGGGCTCAACCTGAAAGCTTTGATGGTTGGCCAGCTCAATCACAGCATTAAAATTAAACCAACTTTTATAGGTAATTTTCCCTGTTAGTTTATTATCATTGACGAGTTCAAAGGATAAAGAATTGCTGGATTTTGCGTAATATTCTGCCATGGTTGTTGTATAGTTTGGTGAAATTAAATCAGTTTTATAATAATTCTGGAATAATTTATTTATGATCCCCTAATTTACAACCTCTTACATAAATCAGCAAAAAAAATTAACTAGTTTAGTTTTTATATCAATTCTTTCCAAACCAGTACTCCCATTTTTCATTATCAATTCCAAATTTTCCCTGCCACACCGTGCAGGATACCCAACATCATCATTTCTGATGGGTTTATGTTTTCTTACCCAATAAGTTGCATATTGATCAGTATATCCAAAGTGTTCATCCTCAAGATAAGCAATAATCAAAATACTATTGATTATTTTGTCTTCAGATATATTCCTTCAATGGTGGCATTCAATCCGAATTGACCGCTGCATACTCCCTGAGTATACTGAACTACGGCAAATCCTTTGTAGAACTTCACTTTAAATTCACAATCATCTGTATCAGACAATTTATAAGTAAAATGGGTTGTTTTAAGGTCTATAGTATCATCATCTATTTGTGCAAGATTTCTTGCCGGCTCTCCGGTAACTGATGTAAGCCCAAAAACAGCTTTTGAACCTGGCAGTCTCTTAATTTCCAAATCCCCCTGATATCCTGCTTCACTATACTGGTAATGATAGCGTCCGAACAGATCTCCTAAATTTGTTTCTATTTCTTTTGAAACGAGAGCTGTATCTTTCTTTACAAGATTAAGCACAAGTTCCTTTCTGGTCTTTGGTGAAAACCAACTTCCTTTGAAAACACCATCCGTTGGATTTCCAGTAATAACACCCGTTATATTTCCCGATTTTTCAAATTCTAAAATTCTGTAGCTATTATCATCACCAATTGTTCCTAAAAGTGCTATTGGCAATTTATTTTTAGTATTCAGGTAGGTAATTTCACCAACAATGACATCTCCATCAATCTGATAATGGATAAATACAGGCGTTTTTCCATTCAAAAACCCTTTCCAGGATATTTCTTTTCCAACATTATTTTTTACTGATGCTAAAGTAACTGATCTTTCTGGGGTTATAGAATTGGAATTATCAACTTTTTCGTCAGGTTTATTACAGGAAATAATCGCCAATAATGGAATGTAAACTAAATATTGGTATTTCATGGTGATGTATGTCTTTTTATGCTAAGATAAGGCCTAGGGAGCAATTTAGATTATTTTTATATAATTATTTTATCTCAATAATAGATTTGAAGGCTTACAATCGATATCGTAAATTGTTGCTGACAATAGATATCAAACAAGTGAAATTAATCTTTTTCAATCATAATTTCCAACATTCTTCTGAATAGATTTTATATGATTGTTTTCGAATATAATTAAATAGTGCTCTCCGGTTGTCATTGAGTATTCAGCAAAAGGATTTCCCAAAATTTCAGCCCTGAGAGAATCATTTCTGATTTCAGAAAAATAAATATAATGTAATGGTCCATGAAAATCTTTTAATTCTTCAAGCTTTAAAATTTTATAATTCTTGTCTTTTCTCCAATTCGATTGAGTATATTTTTTAGAAATTTTCTTAATCATTATGTTTGAAAATGAATTCTCATTCTTGAAATTCTCACTTCCATATATTGAGTAATTTTGAATTTTAAAAATCCTGGGAATTATCTTTACTCCTGAAGCGTTAGAATTATAATCTTTTAAAAGTGGCTTTCCCTGATTAAGTTTATTAGTGATAGAACTATAAGCTATTTCATATTTATTAAATTCAAAATCTATTTTAAAATTATCCTTGGCTACACAAGAATAAATAACAAAAAATACTAAAAACAAACTATTGCATTTCATATCAAAATTGTAATTATTTTCCATAATTATTTAAATCTAACAATTACCCTTGTTCTTTGCCCCTCTTCCATTCCGAAAATAAAACTGTAGATATGCATTGACGCATTATCCCATCTTATAATTTTTTGCCACCAATAATCAACCGTTTTACTCTTTTCTAAACCTTTCATTGCTAATTCTTCAGAAATATTTTTCTTATTAAGCTGATAAAGGCTGTCTATAAATAGTTCTTTCTTTTTATCCTGATCCCAACTGTATTCAATTAGCCTTATAATACTATCATTCTTTGTAAAAAAATAAGAAATTTCTGTATCTAAGTTAGCTGTATCTCTATGATAAATTATAGGTTGTGCAAATTCATATTTATCAATTTCTGGAAAATATTCTTCTGATAATCCAATATTAATATTCCCAATATATTTAATTCCACCATGTGTTTTTTCAATATATTGAATATCTGAAATGTTAGGTTGTTTATATTCAAAGACTGTACTTTGAATTTGTACATTTTCTAGACTTACTTTTTGTTTACAATTGAAAAAGGATAGTAATATAAAAATTTGAAGGACTATTTTCATACTGGATTCAAACCTAACAGGTTTTTGAAACCTGTTAGGTTTATTTTTCAGTTTTAATAAGTAAATATATCTCATAAAGTGTTTACTCAATTTTATAAATATAATCATTACTAATAAACTTAGTTATATTTTGTAATTCCACTGTACTAAAGATTTTTCCGTCAGCCTCAACACTTTTAATCATATACCTCCATCTTCCATTATGGCTTTTATCAATTCTTGTGGTGGTATTTGGTGGTATTTCCAGAACAATAGCAGAATCTTTCACTTCTATCTTTTCAAGAGACTTCAGGTTGTTGATTTTTCTAAAAGCTTTGGAAGATAATACTTCATTTTCATAATTAAATCCAAAACTGGCAGGATCATTATTAATTGCTTTTGAAACAGGGTAATTATAATTGATCTTTATTATTTTTTTACTTCCAGTTAGGTTTTGAATATAAAATTCTGTCAAATAAGAACATCCCGAAAGCACCAGAACAAAAGCAACACTTAGGAATCCAATCGTCACTAACTTTACATTCATTGCATTTCAGTTTAGATGGTTTTTGTAAAAATAAACAGAATACTTTGATTGAGACGTTTTTCCAATAAAAAAATCCCGCAAGTAAACTTACGGGATTTTGAGTATTTATTTTTCGAAATTACATCGTCTCCATTTTGAAGCTCATACTTTCGATTACTTTTAGAATCGCTTCTACTGTATCCATTGAAGTTAAACAAGGAACTCCGTTTTCCACACTCATTCTTCTGATCTGGAATCCGTCTCTTTCTGCTTGTTTCCCTTTTGTCGTGGTGTTTACCACATACTGAACTTTTCCTTTCTGGATCAGGTCGATAAGATTTACACTTTCTTCTCCTATTTTGTATCCTATTTTGCAAGGAATTCCTTTTTGTTCGAAGAATTTCGCTGTCCCTTCTGTAGCCCAGATTCTGAAACCTACTTCATGGAATCTTGCTGCCAAATCAGCAGCTTCTTGCTTATGTTTATCTGCGACGGTGAACAAGATAGAACCGTGCATCGGAACTTTTCTTCCTGCTGCTACCAATCCTTTGTAAAGCGCTTTCTCTAAAGTAGTATCTTTCCCCATCACTTCTCCTGTAGATTTCATTTCAGGGCCCAAAGAGATGTCAACCTTTGTTAGTTTTGAGAAAGAGAATACCGGTACTTTTACGAAGACTCCTTCTTTATTCGGAACCAATCCGTTTTTGTACCCGAGATCTGCTAATTTCTGTCCTAAGATCGCTTTTGTTGCAAGGTTAGCCATTGGAACCTCTGTGATTTTAGATAAGAAAGGAACTGTTCTTGATGAACGTGGATTTACTTCGATCACATACACGTTTCCTTCGAAAAGTACGTACTGGATGTTCATTAATCCGATCACTTTCAATCCTTTTGCCAATCTCTGAGTATAATCAACTAAAGTATCGATTTCACTCTGAGAAATGTTCTGTGGCGGATATACTGCGATAGAGTCTCCGGAGTGAACTCCTGCTCTTTCGATGTGCTCCATAATCCCTGGAATCACTACTGTTTCACCGTCGCAGATGGCATCTACTTCAATTTCCTTTCCTACCATGTACTTGTCAACCAAAACAGGGTGTTCAGGGCTTGCATCTACTGCATTTTCCATGTAGTGTGCAAGTTCTGCTTCTGCGTATACAATTTCCATTGCTCTACCTCCCAAAACGTAGCTTGGACGTACCAATACCGGATATCCGATTTCGTTGGCAATTTTGATGGCTTCTTCTTTTGAAGTGGAAGTTCTTCCTTTTGGCTGAGGAATTCCCATTTCCTGTAAAGCTTTCTCAAATTTATCTCTGTTTTCAGCTCTGTCAAGGTCTTCCAGAGAAGTTCCTAAGATCTGTACTCCATGAGAAGCTAGTTTATCCGCAAGGTTGATTGCTGTTTGTCCACCGAACTGTACAACCACTCCTTTCGGCTTTTCAAGTTCGATGATATTCATTACATCTTCTTCCGTTAAAGGCTCGAAGTATAATTTATCTGAGATGGAGAAGTCTGTAGAAACTGTTTCAGGGTTATTGTTGATGATGATTGCTTCGTAACCCATTTCTTTGATCGCCCACACTGAGTGAACTGTTGCGTAGTCGAATTCAACTCCCTGTCCGATTCTGATAGGTCCTGAACCTAAAACGATGATCTTTTCTTTATCTGAAACTACACTTTCGTTTTCTTCTTCGTAAGTTCCGTAGAAGTATGGTGTTTCACTTTCGAACTCAGCAGCGCAAGTGTCTACCATTTTGTACACCGGCATGATTCCGTTTTCTTTTCTGAAGTTGAAAATTTCACGCTCTTTTACATCCCAAAGAACTGCGATATTGATATCTGCAAAACCTAATCTCTTAGCTTCGATTAATGTTTCTTTATCAAATTTGTTTTCAGCGATAACTTTCTCGAAGTCAACCAGTTTTTTCAGCTTCCAGATGAAGAATTTATCAATTTTGCTCCATTCTACGATTTGCTCCCAGTCGTATCCTCTTCTTAAAGCATCTCCGATGATGAATAATCTCTCATCATCACATACTCTGATTCTTCTTTCGATTTCTTCAGCGGTAAGTGCCTGAGCCTGCTTAGTTTTTAATCCTAAATGCTTGATTCCTGTTTCTAATGAACGGATCGCTTTCTGTAAGGACTCTTCAAGATTTCTTCCGATCGCCATTACTTCTCCAGTTGCTTTCATCTGAGTAGAAAGTCTTCTGTCTGCTGTTTCGAATTTATCGAATGGGAATCTTGGGAATTTAGTAACCACATAATCCAGAGCAGGTTCGAAACATGCGTATGTTTTTCCTGTTACCGGGTTCATGATTTCATCCAGCGTTAATCCTACTGCAATTTTCGCAGCGATTTTTGCAATCGGATATCCTGTTGCCTTACTTGCTAAAGCTGATGAACGGGATACTCTAGGGTTTACTTCGATGATATAGTAATCGAATGAATGCGGATCTAAAGCTAACTGCACGTTACATCCACCTTCAATTCCTAATGCTCTGATGATTTTTAAAGAAGCATTTCTCAGTAACTGATACTCTCTGTCTGAAAGGGTCTGAGAAGGTGCTACTACGATAGAATCTCCTGTATGAACTCCTACCGGGTCAATATTTTCCATGTTACAAACCACAATGGCATTGTCGTTTGCATCACGCATTACTTCGTACTCAATTTCTTTGAAACCTGCGATTGATTTCTCGATAAGACACTGTGTAACCGGGCTGTGTTTTAGTCCCAGTTCAGCAATCTCTTTTAATTCTACTTCAGTGGAAGCGATACCTCCACCTGTTCCTCCCATCGTAAAGGCAGGACGAACAATTACAGGATATCCAATCTCATCAGCAAAAGCTAATGCTCCTTCTACTGTGTTTACAATATCAGATTCCGGAACCGGCTCATTCAATTCTCTCATCAATTCACGGAAAAGATCTCTATCTTCTGCTCTGTTGATCGCAGAAAGCTTAGTTCCCAGTACTTCCACTTTGCATTCTTCAAGAATACCTGATTTTTCCAGCTCTACCGCCATGTTAAGACCAGTCTGACCTCCAAGTGTTGGTAGTAAAGCATCCGGACGCTCTTTTCTGATAATGTGGCTTACAAATTGTAATGAAATCGGCTCGATATATACTTTATCAGCGATTTCCACATCTGTCATGATTGTTGCAGGGTTTGAGTTGATCAAAATTACCTTGTAGCCTTCTTCTTTCAAAGACAGACAAGCCTGCGTTCCTGCGTAATCAAATTCAGCTGCCTGCCCAATGATGATAGGTCCTGAACCGATTACTAAAATTGTTTTTATATCTGTACGTTTTGCCATTTTTCTTTTTTTATTAGAGCCAAGAATCAAAATTCTTAAACTTCGTATTTTTTACTTTTATAAGACTTACGATTGTACTTTGTCATTCCGTAGGAATCTAACTCATTATAGTTGAGATTCTTCATTACGCTTCTCTTCATTCAGAATGACAATTGCATTGTCTTACTTTTTAAAGTCCTCCATCATTTGAATGAACTCATCAAACAGGTAGTTTGCATCTTCAGGGCCCGGGCTTGCTTCAGGGTGATACTGAACTGAGAAACAAGGGTGGATTTTGTGTTTTAATCCTTCGTTTGTTCTGTCGTTCAATGCGATGTGCGTTTCGATAAGATCTGTTCCTTTTAAGCTTTCCTGATCTACAGCATATCCATGGTTTTGAGAAGTAATGGCTACTGTATTTTTCTCCAGATCCAATACCGGGTGGTTTCCTCCTCTGTGTCCGAATTTCAGTTTGAAAGTTTTTGCTCCACAAGCAAGACCAATTAGCTGGTGTCCTAAACAGATTCCGAAGATTGGAACTTTTCCTAATAACCCACGGATCATATCCAATGCATGTGGTACATCTTCCGGATCACCAGGACCGTTTGAAAGCATAATTCCATCTGGGTCCATCAACAGAATGTCTTCTGCTGTAGTATCGTGAGAAACCACGATGATGTCACAGTTTCTTTGAGATAATTCTCTGATGATTCCCAATTTAGCACCAAAATCTACCAATACTACTTTGAAACCTCTGTTAGGGTTTGCGTAAGGTGTTTTAGTAGAAACCTCTTCCACCTGATTGATTGGAAAAGTGGTTGTTTTTAATTCTGCAGCGGTAACCGCTTCATCTGCATCTGCATTCACGATTTTTCCTTTCACCACTCCGGAGTTACGAAGAATTCTTGTCAGCCTTCTTGTATCAATTCCTGAAATTCCTGAAAGGTTTTTCTTTTTAAATAATTCATCTAAAGTAATCTGAGTACGGAAGTTAGAAGGAAGATCGCAAAGTTCTTTTACGATAAGTCCTTTAATTGCCGGCTCAATACTTTCATAATCATCACGGTTAATACCATAATTCCCGATAAGCGGATAGGTCATACAAACTATCTGACCACAGTAAGATGGGTCAGAGATCAATTCCTGATACCCTGTCATTCCGGTATTGAAAACTACTTCTCCTGCAGTTTCCAATTCTGCTCCGAAACCTTCTCCATGAAACACTTCACCGGACTCCAGTATTAATTTTTTCTTCATTTTTTCTATTTAGATTTTCTTTTTTTATTAACAGATCGCCTCTACGAGGCTTTTCTTTTTTTCCAAGGGTTTCACCCATGGTTATTAATAGGTCGCCCTTACAGGGCTTGTATAACTATTATCTTTATTTTCCAGGGATCTATCCCATGGCTATTAACAGGTCGCCCTTACAGGGCTTATATAATCATTGTCTTCTTTAATTTACCAAGGGATTTCGCCCGTGGTTATTAGCAGGTCGCCCTTACAGGGCTTATATAATCATTGTCTCCTTTAATTTACCAAGGGATTTCGCCCGTGGTTATTAGGCTATTAACAGGTCGCTCCTATGGAGCTCACTATACTTTTTACTTTTACCTTGGCTCTTTTATTTAAAAGTAAACCCTTTTTCTTCCAATGCATCTTTTAAGATGGCCATTCTGGCGAAAACACCGTTTTCCATTTGTCTGAATACTCTTGAACGTTCGCATTCTACTAAGTCTGAGTCAATTTCGACTCCTCTGTTGATAGGTGCCGGATGCATGATGATTGCTTCTTTTTTCATTGCTTGCTCTCTTTCTTTAGTCAGGCCATATCTTTTATGATAGTCGGATGCTGTGAAGCTCATCGCAGCATCGTGTCTCTCATGCTGAATTCTCAATAACATCAGAACATCTACTTCAGCGATCAGTTCATCTACTGAAAGATAAGTTCCGTTGATTAATGCTCCTTCATCAAACCATTGCTCAGGTCCTGAGAAGTATACTTTAGCGCCTAATCTTCTTAGAGCTTCAGCATTTGAGTTGGCAACACGGCTGTGTTTTACATCTCCTACAATTCCTATTTTTAGCCCTTCAAACTTTCCGAATTCCTGATAAATGGTCATTAGATCCAACATACATTGTGAAGGATGATTTCCTGTTCCGTCTCCACCATTGATTACAGGAATTTTAATATTATTCAGATCCTCAAAATATCTGTCTTTCTTATCTCGGATCACTACCAAATTTACTCCAAGACTTTCAATCGTCTTAACGGTATCATAAAGACTCTCTCCTTTATTTACAGAACTGTGGGAAGCATCAAAAGGAACAACCTGCAATCCTAATTTTCTTTCTGCAATATCAAAGCTTGTCTTTGTTCTTGTACTGTCTTCAAAGAAAAGATTGGAGCAAAAAACTTCGCCTTCAATTTTAGCAGTTTTTCCATTTCTGAAAGCCAGGGCTTCTGTCAGTATACTGTTGATTTTCTCGGTACTTAGTTCTGTAATCGTAAACATAATCTTAATTTTTAAGCATAAAAAAAGCGAAGACAACAATCTTCGCTAATAACAATAAATATCGTAAAGGGCGCTTTCGCCCGGTAAATCTAATGATATAAATGCTTTTTTATTCATTAGGTGCAAAGATACAACAATTTTATGAACCTACAAAACCAAAATTTAAAATAAATTAAAACCCTGAGTATTTCCTAATTCTCATTTAAAATTAATATTTTTGTTACAACACAACTTTATTCTATGGATTTAAAAGACAAAATGATTCTCAGCATTATACAGGAAGACTCCACTTTATCTGTTAAAGAAATTTCAGAAAAGATTGGTCTTACCTTTACTCCAACGTATGAAAGAATTAAACAATTGGAGAAGCAGGGGATCATTCAGAAGTATGTAGGTCTTTTAAACCGCGAGAAACTGGGTCTGAATATTGTAGTCTACTGTAACGTACGTCTTAAAGAGCAATCCAAGAAAGTATTGGAGACTTTTGAAAAGCATATTGGAAAGTATGATGAAGTACAGGAAATCATCAGTCTTTCCGGAGAGTATGACTATATGCTGAAAATTATTGCCAAAGATATCAACTCTTATAATGAGTTTGCTGTCAACGTTATTTCAAACATTCCTAATATCGGCCAGTATCACAGTTCCATCGTCCTTCATGAGGTGAAAAAATCTACCAAATTCAAGATTGACCTTGAATAGTTTTCAATTTTAAATCATTAAGAGACTTTAAGGGGTGAAGAAAAGTTAAGGGTATTCGCAAGCGAATGATAAAGCTATGCGTTACATTCCAAACTTTTCTTAACTCATCTTATCTTAAAGTTCTTTCAAGAACCTGGGTGGTTCTCATGACAATCATCAAATTCAAAGATCAAAATAAAATCCGACCATTAAGAGGGTTTAAGCAATTAAGATTTAAGGATTTCACAACGATAAAACATAAGGCGATTCTAAAGTAATTTTTAGATTTTTATGTTCGCTTAAGCCTTTATGATCTTAATGGTTCAGATTTTAACCTAATAATTTATTCTTCAGTTTATTGAACTGGTATTCTATTTTATCCAGGCAAAGGTTTCCTATACTTCCCTGGTGAGTATGATCCAAAGCACCCGGCTCGAATTCAAATTCATTATTTTCAATCTCCTGCCCTACTTTTACATAAGCATCTCGGAAAGAGCTTCCGCTTTTCACTTCTTCATTAATCTTCTCTACGCTGAACAGGTATTTATATTTTTCATCATCCAGAATTCCATCTTTTACCTGAATATTCGGCAAAGTATAGCTTAGGATTTCCAGACATTCTTTTAATGAATCAATTGCTGGGAAAAGAATTTCTTTTGTCAGCTGCACATCTCTGTGGTATCCTGAAGGAAGATTATTCGTTAACAGGATCAATTCATTCGGTAACGCCTGAATTCTATTGCATCGTGCTCGAACGAGTTCAAAGATATCCGGGTTCTTTTTATGGGGCATAATACTGCTTCCTGTTGTAAATTCTTTTGGAAAACTGATGAAATCAAAGTTCTGATTCAGATACAAGCATACATCATAGGCAAATTTACCGAGTGTTCCTGCTAAAGTTGCCATGGCCATTGCCAGTAATTTTTCAGACTTCCCACGAGTCATCTGAGCATATACCGAATTATAGTTCATGGATTGAAATCCTAGATTATAAGTAGTACTTTCACGATTGATCGGGAAAGACGAACCGTATCCTGCTGCTGAACCCAGTGGATTTTTATTGATGATATTTTTGGTTGAAAACAACATTTCTACATCATCCAGAAGCGCTTCTGCATACGCTCCAAACCACAATCCGAAAGAGGAAGGCATAGCAATCTGCAAATGGGTATATCCGGGAAGTAATACATTTTTGTGCTGATCTGCCAATTGGATCAAGATTTGGAAAAACTCATCGGTAAGAGCTGTAATTTCGCGGATCTCATCCAATAAATATAATTTAATATCCAGTAAAACCTGATCATTTCTTGATCTTGCTGTATGGATTTTCTTTCCGGTGTCTCCTAATTTTGTAATCAGGATCGCTTCTACCTGAGAATGGATATCCTCAGCTTCTTTATCAATTTCAAAATTTCCATTTTCAATTTCCTGTAAAATATCATTTAACACTGTTAGCATCTGTTCGGATTCTTCGTGAGAAATAATTCCGGTTTCTGCAAGCATTTTACAATGTGCCATAGAACCTTTAACATCATATTTAGCTAAACGTTCATCAAAGTCAAGGTCTTTTCCTACGGTAAATTTATTGACTAATATATTGGTGGCCAGGTCGTCCTTTTGCCATATTTTTTTCATAAGTAAGTTTTGATTTTCTAAGACTGAATGCTATCGTGTATTGATTTCATATCAGTCCGATTTAAAATATTTGATTGGTTTTGACCGGCCCAGCAAGGCGATCCTTATTACTATTAACTATAAAAAAACATTTCCTTATTATTTAAAGTCTCTTTCTAATGGTATTTTTTGCATAAATCTTTATTAAAAACGAAACTTTACTGCCTGCTGAGCGTAGTCAAAATACTTATTAAGCTGGAAGTTTGAAGCTGGAGGCTGGAGGCTGGAAGTTAATAACAAACCGTAACTACTTCCTTTCTTCCTTCTTCCCGCTTCCATCCTTTATAACACCTTTTCCAAAATCTGGATATAGATCTCAATTCCTTCTTCTATTTCATTAATATAGATGAATTCATCTGCTGTATGCGAGCGCCTACTGTCTCCAGGGCCTAATTTTACAGATGTACATGGAATAATGGCCTGATCTGAAGATGTTGGTGAACCATAGGTTGTCCTTCCTATTTCCAAGCCTGCTTTTACAAACGGGTGATCCATTTCTATTTTTGATGAATTCAACCTGAAAGACCTTGCCGTAAGCGTTGATTCCATCTGGGACTGGATAATTTCAAAGGCTTCTTTGTTGGAATATTCATCCGTCACCCTTACATCCAATGTGAAATGACAGGATTCAGGCACTACATTATGCTGTACTCCGGCATGAATTCCAGACAAGGTTACTTTAACTTCACCCAGATAATCTGAAACTTTCGGAAATTTAAAATTTAAAATTCCCTGCAGATCCTGCATACATTTTATAATGGAATTATCGTCATTAGGATGAGCAGCATGAGAAGGAGTTCCTTTCATCTCTCCGTCAATTACCAACAGTCCTTTTTCAGCTATTGCCAGATTCATCTGCGTGGGTTCACCTACAATGGCAAGCTCAATATTGGGTAACTGTGGAAACAGAGCCTCGATCCCGTCAAAACCTGAAATCTCCTCCTCTGCTGTCAACGCAATCACTAAATTATATTCTAAATCTTCTTTATCATAAAAATGTAAAAAAACCTGTGCCATAGAAACCAGAGAAGCTCCGGCATCATTGCTTCCCAATCCAAAAAGTTTACCGTCTTTTTCAATGGGTACAAACGGATCAAGGGTGTACGCCTTATTAGGTTTTACCGTATCATGATGCGTATTCAATAAAACTGACGGTTTAAATACATCAAAGTTTTTATTCACCGCCCAGATATTGTTTTTAAAACGCTTAGTCGGGATCTGATGTTTTTTGAAAAAGTTTTCAATCTCCACCGATGTATTGAATTCATCTTTACTGAACGAAGGAATTTCAATCAGTTTTTTAAGCAGCTCAACCGCATTATTCAACAATTCTTCTTTATTATAAACAGATTTCAGTTCCTGCATGATGATTCTCTATATGGTTTTTCAGTTCTGTTTCTTTAATCAGAAACACTTTATTTACATTATTCTTTATGGCTCCAAGAGCATTTTCTAGTTTGGGCAAAATCCCTTTGTGAAGCTTTCCTTCTTCTTTCAACGTAGTAAAATCGTCTTCAGAAATACTTTTGATAAGAGATTCCGGATCATCAACATTTTCCAATACTCCTTGTTTATCAAAACAATACAACAGTTCCACATCATATTTTTCAGATAAAGCCTGCGCCATCACAGAAGCAATGGTATCTGCATTGGTATTGAAAAGATTCCCTTTTTTGTCATGAGTAATGGCAGAAAATACAGGAATAAGATTCAGCTTAATCAGTTTTGAAACCAATTTCTTATTCACACTTTTCTTATTAATATCACCCACAAATCCGAAGTCTATTTCAGGATGTTCTCTTTTTTTTGCTTTAATCAGATTTCCATCTGCTCCGGAAAACCCTATGGCATTGCATTTTTTCTGCTGCAGTTTTTCAACAATATTTTTATTGATTCCACCAGCATACACCATCGTTACAATATCCAATGTATCTTTATCTGTAATCCTCCTTCCGTTGATCATCTTCTGCTCTATACCAAGTTTATCAGCCAAAATAGTAGCCAACTTCCCTCCGCCATGCACAAGGATCTTCTTTTCTTTAATTTTGGAAAACTGATCTAAAAACTGATCCAGCAATCGTTCATCATCAATGAGCGCTCCGCCTATTTTTATGATGTATATTTTCTGTTTCATTTTTTTACATTTATTGTATTGGTAGTAGGATTGATAGGAATCTATTCCTATCTTGGATTAAATCGTCCCTTCGGGACTCTGTTTGTATTGTTTACCATGTCAAGGTTTTAAACCTTGACATGGTTGATTTAAATAGCTATTCAGCTTTCAATTCGTCTAAAATTTCACTGAAAACAGCCTGTGCTGAGAAAATACGATTCTTTGCCTGTTGGTAAATGATTGAATTTTCTCCGTCCATTACTTCATCACTCAATTCTACATTACGACGAACCGGAAGACAGTGCATTACTTTTGCCTGATTGGTATTCGCTAACTTCTCATTGGTAAGCATCCAATCTTCTTTTACTTCAGGCATTGCAGCATAATCATCAAAAGAAGACCAGTTTTTCACATAAATAAAGTCTGCATCTTTTAATGCTTCCTCCTGATTGTGAATCACTTTTGTATCTTTTGTAAAAGCCGGATCCAAATCGTACCCTTCCGGATTGGTGATTACCAGCTCAACATCCATTTCCTGCATCCATTCTGTAAATGAATTTCCTACAGCATGAGCAATCGGTTTGATATGTGGAGCCCAAGTTAAAACAACTTTTGGCTTATGTTCTTTTTTCCAGTTTTCTGTAATGGTAATGCAATCGGCAAGACTTTGTAACGGATGACGGGTTGCTGATTCCAGAGAGATAACAGGAACTTTTGCATGCTGCTCAAACTGACTCAGAATACTTTCATTCACGTCATCCTCCTTGCTTTTCATTCCCGCAAAACAACGTACTGCGATGATATCACAATATTGGTTTAAAACCTCAATAGCATCTTTGATATGCTCTACGGTATCTCCGTTCATCACAGCTCCATCAGCAAATTCAAGATTCCATGCTTCCTGTGCTGCATTTAAAGTCAATACATTTAAGCCAAGATTCTGTGCGGCGATCTGGCTGCTTAAACGGGTTCTTAAGCTTGAGTTTAAAAATACCAGTCCTATTGTTTTCCCCTTTCCCTTTTCTGTTTCTGAAAGCGGGTTTGCTTTTATTTCTAAAGCTTTTTTTATGATTTCCTGTAAGTTTTCTACATCACTTACAGCGGTGAATTTTTTCATTTTGAATTGATTTTAAAGATTTTTGTTAACACATTTCTGTCATTCTTCTTTTTAATCTTCAATGCTTTCCAATACTGTTTTCAGAGCATTGATAAAAAGATCCGTTTCCTCTTTTTTGATATTCAGTGCCGGAAGAATCCTCAACACGGTTTTATCATTAGAGTTTCCGGTGAAGATATGATGATCAAACAGTAAGCTTTTCCTTACTTCTGAACAGTCTCTATCGAGTTCTATTCCGATCATCAACCCTTTCCTTCGGATGGATTTAATATGTGGTAAACCTTTAATTTCATTTTCAATATACTCGCCCATTTGTTGAGCGTTTTCGATAAGATTTTCATCTTTCATGACATCCAGAACCGCTATAGAAGCTACACAAGCTAAGTGATTACCACCAAATGTTGTCCCCAATAATCCATTACTTGCCTGAAATTTAGGATGAATTAAAACTCCACCAACCGGAAATCCATTTCCCATTCCTTTGGCTGTTGTGATAATATCCGCTTCAATGCCGAATTCCTGATGAGCAAAGAAGAATCCACTTCTTCCATATCCTGACTGCACTTCATCCAAAATCAAAACAGTGTCATATTTCTCACACAATTCTTTAATTTTAGATAAAAACTCTGGTGTTGGGATCATAATTCCACCTACACCCTGAATTCCTTCAATAATGACCGATGAAATCTCATTTCCATGTGAGGCAAAGGTTTCTTCAAGCTGCTTAATATCATTCCATTCCGATTTAATAAATCGTTCTGAAAAGTTAACCGGAGCAACAATTTTAGGATTATCCGTTACCGAAACTGCCGCTGAAGTTCTTCCGTGAAATGATCCTGAGAAATAAAGCACTTTGCTTTTTCCATTGTGAAAAGAAGCTAATTTTAATGCGTTCTCATTGGCTTCAGCTCCTGAATTACACAGAAAAAGATTATAATCTTCATATCCTGAAAGTTTTCCCAGTTTATCAGCCAATTCTACCTGTAATTCATTCTGAACTGAGTTGGAATAGAAAGAAATCTTCTCTAGCTGCTCTTTCAGTTTGTTTTGATAATGCGGATGGTTGTGACCAATAGAGATTACAGCATGACCTCCGTAAAAATCAAGATATTGTTCTCCTTTATCATCCCAAAGAAAAGATCCCTGAGCTTTAATTGGATTTATGTTGAATAATGGATATACGTTGAATAAATTCATTTTTTTGTTTTTTATTTTTCTTTTGTCTTAAAATAAAAGAAACAAAAGTTCAAGACCTGGAAACTTCCGCTAAAAATCAGTTCTATTCTCTAAAAATTCTAAAACTTGCGCAAATTTGAAATTAGCCTTTCGACTCAATATTTTCCTCGCGCTTCAAACAGTAGAATTTTCTTAACGTTCATAGAAATAATTTTCTTAACACTCCATTTTCCTAAGTCAGATTTAATTTTAGTTTTTAAAACTTATGATTGACTTATTAACTGTTTGAATTTAAAATGCTATTGGTTTCAAATTCAAACCTGTATTTTCTTCCCAACCCATTGCGATATTCATGTTTTGTACGGCTTGACCTGATGCTCCTTTCAACAAATTGTCAATCGCTGAGTGAATAACGGCAACATTTCCACTCTTTTCAATCTGAATCACACAGCGATTGGTATTGACAACCTGCTTTAAATCAATTCCTTTTTCACTTACCGTAACAAAGGGCGCCTCTGCATAAAAATCCCGATACAATTGATAGATGTCAGAAAGTCCCAAATCTGTTTTCACCGTAGAACTTGTAAAAATCCCTCTTGCAAAATCTCCTCTCCATGGCACAAAATTCAGGCTGACATTTTTATGATTAAACAAAACTATTTGTTGTAAAATTTCATCTACATGCTGATGGGTTAAAGTCTTGTAAGCCGATACATTATCATTTCTCCACGTAAAATGTGTGGTTGCCTGTAAAGACTGCCCTGCTCCCGTAGAACCTGTAATCCCTGTGGTAAAAACCTCATCCAAAACCTCTTTTCCAGCCAATGGCAATAATGCTAACTGAATCGCCGTAGCAAAGCATCCCGGATTGGCAATACTCTTTGAACCCGACAGTTGTTTTTTATTGATTTCCGGTAATCCGTAGATAAAATTTCTATTTTCAAAATTTCCATCCAAACGGAAGTCATTCCCTAAATCAATAACCAACGTTTCTTCTTTAACCAGGTTTTGAGTTAACCAATTCTGGCTTTCCTTATGTGGAAGACACAGAAAAAGAATATCTACTTCTTCAGATTTATCCGTCAACACCTGCTCACACACTGTCGTTAAATCCGGGTACAAATCAGAAATTCTTGTTCCCGAATTCGAACGACTATATAAAAAACTCAATGTTACATGGGGATGGAAAGCCAGTAAGCGTATCAATTCACTTCCTGTATAACCGTTGGCTCCGACTATTCCTACTGTTTTCTTCATTTTCAAACTGACAGGACTACATCCTATCTTGGGTTAAATCGTTCCTGCGGAACTTTAGTTGATATTTTGGTTAATCTGATGATATATGTTTAAGGAATTGCTTACAATTTTTGTGTATCCTTTTACATCTTCTCCCGTCCATGCTCTGTTAGCTTCTCCGTAGCTTCCGAATTTATCAGACATTAAATCGTGATCGGATTCAATCCCGTTTAAAATAAATCTGTACGGATGAAGGGTTACAAATACTTTCCCACTCACTGTTTTCTGGGAATCCGTTAAGAAAGATTCAATATTTCTCATCACCGGATCTAAGAAAAGTGCTTCATGAAGCCAGTTTCCATACCAGTCTGATAACTGCGACTTCATCATTTGCTGGTATTTTGAAAGCGTATGTTTTTCCAATAAATGGTGAGATTTGATAATCACTAAGGCTGCCGCCGCTTCAAATCCTACTCTTCCTTTAATTCCTACAATGGTATCTCCCACATGAATATCACGACCAATTCCGTAAGCAGAAGCTAATTTTTCTATTTTTTGAATGGCATATACAGAATGATCAAAGCTTTCTCCATTTACCGCTACAACCTCTCCATTTTTAAACTCAATCTCCAATTCTGAAGGCTGAATTTCCTGAACCTGAGATGGAAACGCTTCTTCCGGCAGATAATTTCTTGATGTTAAGGTCTCTTTTCCCCCTACAGAAGTTCCCCAAAGTCCTTTATTTACTGAATATTGTGCTTTATGGAATTCCATTTCATAGCCATGACTTTTCAAAAACTCAATCTCTTCTTCACGGGATAAAGCCATATCACGGATTGGCGTAATAATCTCAATATTCGGACACATTACCTGAAAAATCAGATCAAAACGAACCTGATCGTTTCCTGCACCTGTACTTCCGTGAGCAATAGCATCTGCTCCTACTTCAATGGCATATTTTGCAATTTCCTGCGCCTGAATGGTACGTTCAGCGCTTACAGAAAGAGGATACGTGTTATTTTTCAACACATTCCCGAAAATCAAATACTTCACACAAGAATTGTAATAATCTTCCTGAGCGTCTATGCACCTGTACTCTTTTACCCCAAGGTTTAAAGCTTTTTTCTCCAACTCTTTTTCTTCTTCTTTGGAAAAACCTCCGGTATTTACAGTAACCGCATACACATCATACCCCAGTGTTTCGCTAAGATATTTTGCACAGTAGGAAGTATCTAAACCTCCACTAAACGCTAAGATGACTTTCTTGTTCATTGTTATATTTAATTTCTGGTTGCGTATTCACAACACTGTTTATTTTATTATTATCAGGCTGATTGTTTACAGCCTCATCCTTTTTCATATTTTCCGGAACAAACAACATCGCTGTACATAAGCAGTTTTTACGTTCCTTTTTCATTAAGATCTCATAATTCACACAGTTCTTACAACCATTCCAGAATTCCTCATCCTGAGTTAGTTCCGAATAAATTACCGGCTTGTATCCTAAATCACTGTTGATTTTCATTACCGCAAGACCTGTTGTTAAACCGAATACTTTTGCTTCCGGATATTTTTCTCTAGATAACTGGAAAACCTTATGCTTAATTTGAGTAGCCACTCCACCATTTCTGAATTTGGGGGACACAATCAATCCCGAATTAGCCACAAACTTCCCATGCGACCAGGTCTCTATATAACAGAAACCTACCCACTCACCGTTTTCAGTAGCTACCACAGCATTGCCTTCTGAAATCTTCTTACTCAAATATTCTATGGAACGTTTTGCGATTCCCGTTCCTCTACGCTGTGCAGAATCATACATTTCCTGCTGTATTTCACTCACATACATTAGATGTTCGCATGAGGAAATTCCTATTTCCATTTATTTATCTAATTTTTTTGGCAAATTTAAAATATAATTCCTTTAAAAACCAAATTAAAAAGATATTTTTTTTGTTTTAAAAATTTATACAGGTAAAATTATCTTTATTCAAAATTATATATTTGCTAATTTATTATATATTTGCTAAAATAATATAGCTATGGAAAATACATGTCCTAAATGCAAGGGTAACAAAGTGGTTAAAAGCGGTATTGTTAACGATAAACAACGGTTTCACTGCAAAATCTGCAACTATTATTTTACAGTTAAAAAATTGGGAAAACAGATTGATGACTATTATGTCACCAAGGCATTACAGCTATACCTTGAAGGCTTAAGCTTCCGCGAAATCGAAAGAATTATCGGAGTTTCTCATGTCACCATAAGCTCATGGATCAAGAAATACAATATCATAAGACCTCCACATTCGGAATTCCATCCTGTCTATAAAATACTGAAGCAAAATGAATTAATTGAATATATTGCTAAAGAAGAGAATATCAAAAATTCCGGGATTATCATTACTCAATTTGCCGACAAGTACATGCTGATTAAGTGGGAAAGGTTTAAGAAGTAGATTCGGGTCTGCTAGATTCGAGATTCGGGGTACAAGATATAATAAACCAAACAACAAAATTTTAATTATCAACAATTTAAATATAAAACAAACTCAAAAATCCGGATCACGAAACCCGAAACTCGCAACACGCAACCAATCATACCTATACCATTACCACTAATATATATTAAATTTTCATAAACAAATTATTAATTCCAATTTGGCATTCACAAAAAACAACGCCAAAAATTGATAATTTATGAAGAAATTACTTACATTTATTGGAGTAGCCTTAATTAGTGGATCTATGTATTCACAGGGTTCTCCTGATTACGGCAGTGGATTAAAAATAAACCTTAACCCTGAGGGTGACAAATTCATCAGATTTATTTTATGGGACCAGCTTTGGCTAAGAAACAGCGCTATGAATCCCGGAAGCATGGTTGGAAATGAGCCTACAGATAACACATGGAACCTGGGAAACAGACGATTACGCGCTTTAACCTATGCACAGATCTCCAAAAGATATATGATCCTACTTCATTTTGGAATCAATAACCAAACGTTTATCAACGGCGGTGCATCAGGCACTTCAGGAACAGGAGGTTATGGAAACGGAAAAAAAACCCAGATGTTTTTTCATGATGCATGGAATGAATACGCAGTCATTTTACCTGGAGAAGCGGGAAAATTCAGTTTATCTTTAGGGGCAGGGCTTCATTATTATATGGGACTTTCCCGTATGACCATGGCTTCTACTCTTAACTTTCTTACTGTAGACTCTCCGGTATTCTCCTGGCCATTGATTGATAATTCAGATCAGTTTGGAAGACAAATTGGAATGTTCGCCAAAGGTAAATACGGAAAACTGGAATATCGTTTCAGCTTAAACAAACCTTTTGCTACAGATCTTGCTCCTGCGAATGTAACCGATCCATCGAAGGCTGTAGCAGTAGACAACAATGGAAATCCAAGTTTTTCAAAGGCCGGATATGTTGAATATCAATTTCTTGATGAGGAATCCAACACCTTACCTTTCAAAGTAGGATCGTATCTGGGAACGAAGAAAGTTTTCAATATAGGAGCCGGATTTTATCATCAGGCAGACGGAACCCGAACTTCTGTGAATTCAAATGTTGAGAAACACGACATTACTCTTTTCGCAGTGGATGCTTTTGCAGATATTCCACTGGGAGAAGCAAAAAACAAAATGGCAGTTTCTGCTTATGCCGGATATTATAACTACAATTTCGGTCCAAACTATGTAAGAAATCTGGGAACAATGAATATTGCAGCAACTGATCCAAACTTCATTGGCAACAAAGCTATTGCAGGGCCGGGAAATCTACAACCAACCATAGGAACAGGTAATATTATCTACGTACAGGCGGGTTTACTATTGCCAAGTCAGGCAGAAAAGCCAAAAATCAGAATACAGCCCTTTGCAGCTTATACCCACAAAAACTTCGAGGCTTTTGATAAATCATCTTCTCAATTTGACATTGGAGCGAACTGGTTTATTGATGGGCATCATGCCAAAATCACTACCCAATACTCTACAAGACCGGTTTATACTAATCCTACAGAAAGCCCTTCTTCAAAAGGAGAATTCATTGTGCAGTTTCAGATCTACTTATAATCTAAACACATTAAGGCAATAAAAATTGTAAGATGAGTTAAGTTAAGTTCTATTATGAACAAGGCTTCCCTATCTTCCATTAACATCAAAAACTAATCAATATGAGCGAAAATCATCACGAAAGCTACGAAAATATGACCGACAAGCAGAAAAACCGCACCATTTGGAGCGTCATCACTGCCTCGTCACTCGGAACACTGATAGAATGGTATGACTTCTATATCTTCGGAAGTTTAGCCATTGTTTTAGCAACCAAATTTTTCCCGGCAGATAATCCGACTGCAGCATTTTTATCTACACTGGCTACTTTTGCAGCTGGATTTGTAGTAAGACCTTTCGGAGCTCTATTCTTCGGAAGACTGGGTGACATTATCGGAAGAAAATATACTTTTCTTGTTACTTTACTGATCATGGGCTTTTCCACCTTTCTGATCGGATGCATTCCAAGTTATGAAACTATTGGATTTCTGGCTCCAGTTCTGGTTTTAATCCTGAGATTATTACAAGGTCTTGCGCTTGGAGGCGAATATGGAGGTGCTGCCACCTATGTTGCAGAATATGCACAACCTCATCGAAGAGGCTACTGGACTTCATGGATACAAACTACCGCCACAGCCGGACTTTTCATTTCACTAATCGTTATTTTAATTACCAAGAGCACGCTTTCTCCTGAAGAATTTGATAGCTGGGGTTGGAGAGTTCCTTTCTGGATTTCAATTCTGATGGTAGGGGTTTCTTATATCATCAGAAAAAATATGAAGGAATCTCCGCTTTTTGCAAAGGCGAAAAGTGAAGGAAAAACTTCTAAAAATCCTTTGAAGGAAAGTTTCGGCAATAAATTCAACTTTAAATTTGTTCTGCTTGCTCTTTTCGGAGCTGCAATGGGACAAGGGGTAATATGGTATACAGGACAGTTTTACGCTATGAGCTTCATGCAGAAAGTAATGAATATCGACTCTACTCAGGTAGATTATTTAATGGCTACTGCATTATTTTTAGGAACTCCTTTCTTTGTATTCTTCGGTTGGTTATCGGATAAAATCGGAAGAAAAGCAGTGATGATGACCGGCATGTTAGTCGCTATTTTAGCCTACAGACCTATTTATGACAGTATGTTTAAAAGTGTCGGTCTCGAAAATAAAACAATAGCTTCCAGCGGAATTACAGAGAAAAGAACCGCTAAAATCCACAAGGATATCGCTACAGACAGCCTTGTTACCTTTCATAAGGAAACTCTTTTCACAGATGGAACTCTCATTAAAAAAGACAGCATCGTTCACTGGTCACCAAGCGGCCCCGTTATGAAGGACGGAAAAGCTGAAGAACCAAAAGTTTCACAATCTGTAAAAGTGAGTGATAATACAAAATGGTATCTGGTTTTCTTGGTATTCATTCAGGTTCTTTTCGTAACAATGGTGTACGGACCAATTGCAGCATTCCTTGTTGAAATGTTCCCGGTGAGAATCCGCTACACATCCATGTCTTTGCCTTATCACATTGGAAATGGTGTATTTGGAGGACTTCTTCCTGCCGTAGCTACTTATCTGGTAACTACCGGAAAAGAAGCCAGACATGCAACATGGTATCTGGAAGGATTATGGTATCCGATCGGAGTGGCTGCAGTCTGTCTGGTTATCGGATTAATTTATCTTAAAAATAAGAACAATAATCTTCACGATTAATCACTGAATCACTTAAATTTTTATTAATTTTAAAACTACTAAAATGAACGGACTAAAAAAAATATTAGGCATACTCTGGATCGCAATAGCAGTGATCGTAGGATATTTTGGAATTACGGTAATGGGAATTCCCAAAATTACTTCAGGAAAACAGGAAGATCTGGTTTTCGGGATCATCATTCTGTTTGTCCTAATGCCGATTATCTCAGGCGGAATGGCGATTTTTGGTTATTACGCCCTAAAAGGAGAATATTCTGACGAAAAAATATAGTTAATAAGAGATGAATGATAATTGATGAATGATACTGTTCATCAATTATCTTTTATCCATCATCATTTATGAAAAAAAGACACGAACAAAAATTGGTTATCCTGAGCATCGGACTGATGATTGCTTTCAGCATTCCTATTTCTCTACTTTTCAATAGTGAGCGGGAAGTTTTCGGATACCCTAGGATTCTGGTTTACCTGTTTGTGGTCTGGATGATCTCCATCGTGATTTCTTTTGTAATTGTAAAAAAGTACAATGAGTAGTTTTGCATTATTTTTCGTGGTTCTGTTTTATCTGGCTCTTCTGTTCTTAGTTGCCCACCTGGCAGAGAAGAAAAGAAGTAAGTTCTGGATCAACAATCCCTACATATATGCATTGTCACTGGCTGTGTATTGTACCGCATGGACTTACTATGGAAGCATTGGTGTAGCAGCTACAGGCGGATTAAATTATTTACCGATTTATATTGGCCCTGCCATGATTATTCCTGCCTGGATCTACATCAACACCAGAATTGTAAGAATTGCCAGAGTTAATAAAATAAGCAGCCTTGCAGATTTTATCTCATTGCGATACGGAAACAGCCGAAGCATGGGTGCCATTATCACAGTTGTTTGTCTGCTGGCAATTGTACCTTATATTGGATTACAGATTAAAGCAATCTCTGAAACTTTTCATTTGGTAACAGAAACTCCGATGTCAAAGGATATTCTGACCGATAATGCAACATTTGTCGTTATTCTCATTGCTTTATTTTCTTCCTATTATGGAACAAGATATGTAGATGCTTCGGAAAAACGACTGGGAATTATTTCCGCCATTGCGCTGGAGAGCTTTTTAAAACTTTTCTTCATCATTATTCTTGGGCTTTTTGTGATCTATTATGTTTTTGATGGATTCCATGACATCTACCAGAAAGCGAGTCGTTTTGAAGATTTTAAGCAAAAAAATACATTCAATGGTATTGAAGGTGCCATGAACTGGATGGTTTTATGTATGATCTCAGCTACGGCTATCTGCATATTACCCCGACAGTTTCATACAGCAATTGTTGAAAACAGACAGGAAAAGCATATCAGAACAGCCATTTGGTTTTTCCCGCTCTATCTATTGATCTTCACCATATTCATTTTTCCGATTGCATGGGGCGGAAGATTAATTTTTGATGGTGAAAAAGTAAATCCGGAATTCTACTCTATTTTAATTCCGCAACATTTTGATAATACTTTAATCACCGTTTTGGTTTTCCTTGGTGGATTAAGTTCATGTATTTCCATGATTATTATTTCGGCAATTACTTTATCTATTATGCTTTCCAACAACCTTATTATTCCTTATGGTTTGCTTGGAAAACTGAAGTCTGAAAATGAAGTACAAAATACAAGAAGCATCACTAACATTAGAAAATTCAGCATTTTCGCCCTGATTATCATGGCTTTTGCTTTTTATAAATATTTCATTTTGAAAACATCGCTGGATTCTGTAGGTTTAATATCTTTTGTTATTATTGCACAGCTTGCTCCTGCCTTTTTCGGAGCCATATTTTGGAGAAGAGGGAGCTATAAAGGTGCTGTAATTGGACTTGCTGCCGGATTAGCCATCTGTTATTTCGGATTGATTATCCCACAGTATTATTTCTCATATAATCAGGAATTCAAAGGGGTTTTAAGAGATATGTACAACTCTTTCGATTTCTTTACAATTCCTTATCTGGCGAGGATTCCACAGATCTTTTTCTGGTCAATTCTCGTGAATACAGGTTTGTTTACCATTATTTCAGTAAGTATCAAAGGTAATTACCGTGAAAGAAACTTTGCCGAACTGTATGTGGACATCGATAAATACATTCAAAATCACGAAAATGCATTCATCTGGAGAGGAACTGCCTATATTTCAGATATTCAGAATATTCTGGAACGATTTTTAGGGAAGAACAAGACAGAACAGGCTTTGAGAATTTTCAATTTAAAATATAATATTGATTCTAAAACAGAGACCGCTGATTCAAGATTCATTAAGTTCTCGGAAAACCTTCTGGCCGGAAGAATCGGAACTGCTTCCGCTAAAATTTTGATTGAGGGGGTAACTAAAGAGGATAAAATCTCTCTGAAGGAAGTTTTAAATATCCTTGAAGAATCTAAGGAAAACATCACCTTAAACAAAAAGCTAACGGAACAGTCTGAAGAATTACAGAAACTTTCTGATGATCTCAGAAATGCTAATGAAAACCTGATCGTTAAAGACCGTCAAAAAGATGATTTTCTGGATTCTGTTGCCCATGAATTGAGAACTCCGATCACCGCAATCCGTTCTGCCGGAGAAATCCTAGCTGACGACGATGACATTCCCCTTGAGATCAAACAGGAGTTTTTAAATAATATTATCACAGAATCTGACCGGCTAAGTGAAATCATCAACGATATTCTTTACCTTGATAAGCTTCAGCATGGTGAGATCTTATTAAGCATCCAACAAAACAACATTCTTGAAACTTATAAAAAAGCATTAAATCCTCTCCTCCATCTGATACAGCAGAAAAACATCCATTTAAGTGAAGTTAATCTTCTGAATCGGGCTATATTTGAATATGATGAAGCCAGAATGATCCAGCTTCTTCAGAATATATGGGGAAATGCCTTAAAATTTACAGATGAACAGGGAACGATACAGACTAAACTGTTTGAAAAGGAAAATCAATTGGTGATTACCATTTTCAATACAGGGAAACATATTCCTGAAGAAGACCTGGAAATGATCTTTGACAAGTTTTATCAATCCAAAAATCAGAACATTTTAAAACCTACAGGAAGCGGACTTGGACTAGCCATTTCAAAAAAAATAATACAAGCCCATAACGGAAGTATAAAAGCTGAAAACAGCGGTCTCGGAGTAACCTTTACCATCAGCCTTCCCGACAGAATAATAAACGAGATTAAAAATGAAGTTGAACACTTTTAAAAAGCCTTTATGAAAAAGATAATCATTGCAGATGACGAACACAAAATATTAATGTCACTGGAATACAGTTTTAAAAAGAACGGTTACGATGTCTACATTGCCCGTGACGGAACTGAAGTTCTGGAATTTTTAAAAACAATGGTTCCTGATGTGATTCTACTTGATATCATGATGCCGAATCTTGATGGATACAGCACATTAGACCTCATTAAACAGGATGAAAATCTGAAAAATACAAAAGTAATCTTTCTGAGTGCAAAAAATAATCCTAGAGATATTGAAAAAGGACTTGAAATGGGAGCTGATGCGTATGTAACAAAGCCTTACTCTATTAAAAAATTGATGCAGCAGATTGAAGAGATGTTTTAGAAAAAAATTATCCTTAATTATCCTTGTCAAGGTTTTAAACCTTGACAAGGATAAAAAAATACACAACACAACACTATTGATATGAATACAGATACTCTATTTAAACAAAGCATAGAAGACAAAGAGAAGTTCTGGAAAGAACATGCCGAAGCAATACAATGGTTTGAATTTCCACAAAAGATCCTTTCAAAAGATGCCAATGATTATCCGCAATGGTTTGCCGATGGAAAACTAAACATGTGTTACCTCTGTATAGACAAACACGTTGAAGACGGTTTTGGAGATCAGAATGCCATTGTTTATGATTCTCCGGTAACAGGTCAGAAGAAAATATACACCTTCAATCAGGCTAAGGAAGAAATATCAAAATTAGCAGGCGGGCTAGCTTCTTTAGGACTAAAAAAGGGTGATACTGCTGTTATTTATATGCCTATGATCCCACAAACCCTTTTTGCCATGCTTGCGTGTGCAAGGATTGGAGTGATTCATAATGTTGTTTTCGGAGGTTTTGCTCCTCATGAGCTTGTGGTAAGGATTGATGACTGCAAACCTAAAGCTTTAATTACAGCTACTGCAGGCGTAGAAATCGCCAAAAGAATCCCTTACCTTCCATTGGTAGAAAAAGCCATTGAACTGGCACAGGATAAAGTAGATAACATCATCGTTTACAACAGAAAATTAGTAGACAACCAAAATGAAATGTTTGACGGCCTTATTGATTATGAAGAGCTGGTTCAAAAATCAGCACCTGCCGACTGCACTCCTGTAGAATCTACTCACCCGCTCTATCTGCTTTACACCTCCGGAACCACAGGAAAACCTAAGGGAATTGTTCGTGATACTGGCGGTTATGCCACTGCATTAAAATTCTCCATGAAATACATATATGGTATTGAACCGGAAGAGACCTATTGGGCTGCATCTGATTTTGGATGGGCTGTTGGACACAGTTATTCTGTTTATGGACCACTCATTAATAGAAATACAACAATCGTCTTCGAAGGAAAGCCTATTATGACGCCTGACGCAGGAACTTTCTGGAGAATCATCTCAGAATATAAGGTTTCGGTTATGTTTACGGCTCCCACAGCCATCAGAGCCATTAAAAAAGAAGACCCTAACGGTGAACTGGTTAAAAAATATAATCTGTCAAACTTCAAAAAGCAATTCCTTGCTGGTGAACGATGTGATGTCGCTACCTTAGACTGGTTTGCAGAACACATTGGAGTTCCCGCTATTGATCACTGGTGGCAGACAGAATCCGGATGGCCAATGCTTGGGGTATTGACTTTTGATGAAAACTACCAGATCAAAAGAGCTTCTGCCGGAAAACCTATTCCGGGATATGACATCAAAATTTTTGATGAAAACGGATTGGAACTCGATCCACACCATGAAGGTTATTTAGTCATAAAGCTTCCTCTTCCACCGGGAGCTATGTTGGGAATCTGGAAGGATTACGACCGCTTTGAAAACAGTTATTTATCACAATATAAAGGATATTATTTTTCCGGTGACGGAGCCATACAGGATGAAGATGGTTATATTTTTATCACAGGAAGAGTGGATGATGTCATCAACGTAGCAGGTCACCGACTTTCCACATCAGAAATGGAAGAGATTGTTTCCTCACATCCTGATGTGGCAGAATGTGCTGTGGTGGGAATTGATGATGATTTAAAAGGCCAGATTCCTTTTGCAACCGTTGTTTTAAAAAATGGTTCTGCTATTACCGAGGAGGAAATTGAAAAAAATATTATCCAAATGGTTCGCGAAAAGATCGGCGCTGTAGCTTTTCTAAAAAACGTAATGGTTGTCAAACGCTTACCTAAAACAAGGTCCGGAAAGATCTTACGAAAGCTCATCAGAACATTATTGGATGGAAAAGATTTTCAGATCCCATCTACGATTGATGATGAAAAAATCATCGAAGAAATCCAGCAAAAGATCAGTGAATATAGGACCTAAACAAAAAATTAAACATATATTTAAATATCATTTTGATTTAAATTACAGCCAAAACCTAAAGTCAAAAAAAACAAACAATCAATACAATTCAAATTTCAAAAAACGAAAGGGATATGAGAAATTACTTAATAGAAGATTTACCACAATATTTTGAAGATTATAAAAAGTCTATCAAAAATCCGAAGAAATTCTGGGACAAGGTAGCCGATCAAAACTTTGTATGGTATCAGAGATGGAGCAAGGTTGTTAAGTACGATATGAATGAAGCTAAAATCGAATGGTTCAAAAATGCCAAGCTTAATATTACCAAAAACTGTCTGGACAGGCATCTTTCCATAAGAGGAGACAAAACAGCCATTATCTGGGAACCAAACGATCCGAAGGAAGAAGCTCAGCATATTTCCTACAACGAATTATATACCCGTGTTAATAAAACAGCCAATGTATTAAAGGATATGGGTATTGAAAAAGGAGACAGAGTCTGCATCTATCTTCCCATGATTCCGGAACTTGCTGTTACCATGCTCGCATGTGCTAAACTGGGAGCAGTTCATTCCGTTATTTTTGCCGGATTCTCTGCATCTGCGGTATCTTCAAGAGTGAATGACTGTGAAGCCAAAATGGTGATTACATCTGATGGAAGTTACAGAGGAAGTAAAGTTCTGGATCTGAAAAGCATTGTTGATGAAGCACTGGAAAAGACTCCAACTGTTGAAAAGGTTCTGGTAGTGAAGAGAACCCACAACGAAATCAAAATGAAAGAAGGCAGAGACTACTGGCTGGCTGATCTATACGAAAAAGCTTCTCCTGATTTCGTAACCGTTATTATGGACTCTGAAGATCCTCTTTTCATTCTTTATACTTCCGGTTCTACAGGAAAACCAAAGGGAATGCTCCATACCTGCGCCGGGTACATGGTGTACACAGCCTATACTTTCAAAAATGTATTTAATTATAAGGAGAATGATATTTATTGGTGTACAGCCGATATTGGCTGGATTACTGGTCACTCCTACATTCTTTACGGCCCCTTGTTGAATGGTGCCACTACTGTCATTTTTGAAGGAGTCCCTACATACCCTGAGCCGGATCGTTTCTGGGAAGTTATTGAAAAGCATAAAATCACTCAGTTCTATACTGCTCCTACTGCCATCCGTTCTTTAGCTAAAGAAAGTACAGAATGGGTAGATAAGCATGACCTGAGCTCTTTGAAGGTAATTGGATCTGTAGGAGAACCTATCAATGATGAAGCATGGCACTGGTTTAACGATCATGTTGGAAAGAAAAAATGTCCAATTGTTGATACCTGGTGGCAAACTGAAACAGGAGGAATTATGATCTCACCACTTCCTTTCGTTACTCCGACCAAACCTACGTATGCCACCCTTCCTTTACCAGGAATACAACCCGTTTTGATGGATGATAAACGTAACGAAATTACAGGAAATCAGGTAACCGGAAACCTATGTATCCGCTTTCCGTGGCCAGGAATCGCTAGAACAATCTGGGGGGATCATCAAAGATATAAAGAAACCTATTTTACAGCTTTCCCTGGAAAATATTTCACAGGAGATGGCGCTCTGAGAGATGAAGTAGGCTACTACAGAATTACAGGCCGTGTAGATGATGTCATCATTGTTTCCGGGCACAATCTAGGAACAGCTCCTATTGAAGATAGCATCAACCAACACCCTGCTGTTGCCGAATCTGCAATTGTAGGCTACCCTCATGATATTAAAGGGAATGCTTTGTATGGCTATGTAACACTTAAAGAAACTGGAGAAAGCCGTGATAAGGAAAATCTTAAAAAGGAAATCAATCAACTGATTTCCGATCAGATCGGGCCTATTGCCAAACTGGATAAGATACAATTCGTTTCAGGACTTCCGAAAACACGTTCCGGTAAGATTATGCGTAGAATCCTTAGAAAAATTGCCGAGGGGGACTTCAGCAATTTCGGGGACATCAGCACATTATTGAACCCGGAAATTGTGGATGAAATTAAAAACGAAAGAATTTAATTGAATTTCAAATAGTAAAATAAAGAGATCATTTCCATTGTGAAATGGTCTCTTTTCTTTTTGCATGAGTAAGTTTAGGCTCTCATAATCATTAAAATAAACTCTCGCAAATTATGCAGATGATTCTGTCATAACAATAGAGAGATATTCTAGGAAATACGATTGTCATTCTGAAAAATCGAGAAATTTCGGAGAGTCTTCACTACGCTTTGCTCTGTTCAGAATGACAATAATCCTGCAATTATTAAATCTGCTAAATCTGTGAAAAAAATAAACGCAAAGAAATATAATTATACAGCTTTAGTTTAAGGGTGCTAAGGAGAAGCGACAAGTCGCTTAGGAAGCGGAATGGATATATTCACACGCCTAAAAAGAATCAATGCAATTGATTCCCCACTTCGCTTCCTTACAATATAACACAAGCATACTTAAAACTTTGCGTGAAAGAATAATTGCAAGTTTAATCAAGAATGTTGAGAAATTTCGGAGAGCCTTCACTACGCTTTGCCCCATTCAGAATGACAATAATCCTGCAATTATTAAATCTGCCTGATCTGCTAAATCTGCGTGAACAATAAATTAATCAAAATAAAAAATTAGAGTTAAACAACAAGAAAATTTCAAAATTGCTATCATCAGAAGCATTGATGAGCTTTAATTGTTTTAGAGAATTTTTTAAAAATTTAGTAAATCTATAAAACCAAACACATGTTTGATAGATATTTTTAAACATTTTAACATTACATTATAGATAAAACATTAATAGATAAATTTTATTGAATTTACATTAAAAAAAATAAAAAAAATTCAGTAACTTTATTCACAACTTTAAAACCCATTAATTATGTCAAATATATTAGCTGGGCTATTTGAGCACCATAGCGATTATAAAAAGCTTGAGAGTGATCTGGAAAATTCAGGAATTCCTAGTTCAGATTACATTGTATACCTTAACAGTGAAGCAAGCAACGCCCAATACCTTGCAAGTGTGGCGGTAAAGGACAGTGGCCAGACGGATATTGCCCGGAGCATTTTTGCACAAAATGCTGTTATTAAAACTTATTTATTCGAAAATATGAGCATTGATCAGGCCAATTATGATACAATTAAAAGTTACATAGATGCCAGAAACAGAGCAGAAATTCATAACAGTCCTGATATTAAAATTAAAATGGCTAGTGATGGCATCAATTCAGAAGTGAAATCCTAATCGATATAAAACTTAATAACCGGAAATCCGTAGTGCGTGCTACGGATTTTTTATGCTTGAAAAAAGTAAAAATTTTCGTATTTTCGTCTAAATATAGGCATCTGCACAAATGAGTTACGATTTAGAACAAGAGAATAAAGAGATCCTTGCAAGGTATAAGGATCTGATTTCTAACACATACAGAACACTGGATGAGGAAAATAACAAGCTTATCCGGAAAGCATTCGATATTGCATTGGATGCTCATAAAGACCAAAGGAGAAAATCTGGAGAGCCTTACATTTATCACCCTATCGCTGTAGCCAAAATTGTTGCTACAGAGATCGGTTTGGGGGCTACCTCTATTGCCTGTGCATTGCTGCATGATGTAATTGAAGATTCCGACTACACCTATGAGGATCTGAAAAAGATCTTTGGTGAGAAAATCGCCGGTATCGTGAATGGATTAACCAAAATATCCATCATGAACCATCAGAATATCTCTGTACAGTCGGAAAATTACAGAAAGCTCCTGCTTACACTGTCTGAGGATTTCAGGGTTATTCTAATCAAAATTGCGGACCGTCTTCACAATATGCGGACCCTGGAAAGTATGGCTCCGGACAAGCAGAAAAAAATTGCTTCAGAAACGGTTT
Organism: Chryseobacterium sp. StRB126; assembly: GCF_000829375.1. Taxonomy (NCBI): domain Bacteria; kingdom Pseudomonadati; phylum Bacteroidota; class Flavobacteriia; order Flavobacteriales; family Weeksellaceae; genus Chryseobacterium; species Chryseobacterium sp. StRB126. The sequence goes on along the minus strand of NZ_AP014624.1, from coordinate 2,150,370 downwards.
ATATCTATGCTCCTATGGCACACCGTCTTGGATTGTACAATATCAAATCCGAGCTGGAAGATCTTTCTTTAAAATACAATAATCCTGAAGTATACAATGAAATCACGGAGAAATTGGAATTGGCCAAGGAAAGCCGTGAAAGGTACATTGAAGAGTTCAAAAAAGAAGCTTCTGAAAGACTTAGTGAAGAAGGTTTAAACTTTAAAATCAAAGGCCGTGCAAAGGCTATTTCTTCTATTTACAGAAAAATGCTGAAGCAGGGGGTTCCCTTTGAAGAAGTTTTCGACAACTATGCCATCAGAATCATTTATAAATCGGATGCTAAAAATGAAAAATTTCTGGCATGGAAGATTTATTCTATCGTTACGGATGTTTATCACAGTAACCCATCAAGAATGCGCGACTGGATCACTCAACCCCGCTCTACAGGCTATGAAAGTTTACACCTGACGGTTTTAGGCCCTGATAGAAAATGGATTGAGGTACAGATCCGTTCCGAACGGATGGATGAAATTGCTGAAAAAGGGGTTGCAGCGCATTATAAATACAAAGAAGGCTATAAACAAAGCTCAGATGACCGTAATTTTGAAAAATGGGTTACGGAGATCCGTGAAGTGCTTGAACAGCAGCAAAACCTTTCTACTTCCGAACTTCTGGATAATATCAAACTGAATCTTTATTCAAAAGAAGTATTTGTATTTACTCCCAAAGGAGAAATCAAGATCTTACCAACCAATGCAACGGCACTGGATTTTGCATTCTCAGTTCACTCGGATCTGGGTATGAAGTGTTTGGGTGCTAAAATTAACGGCAAACTGGTTCCTATTTCCTACGTTCTTCAAAACGGAGATCAGGTAGATATTCTTTCTTCTCAGAACCAGAAACCTAAATCGGACTGGCTGGAATTTGTAGTAACATCCAAGGCCAAATCCAAGATTAAAAGTTACCTGAATTCCCAGAAAAATCAGCTGGTGGAAGAAGGAAAAGAAACTTTACAGAGAAAACTTCGTCATGCGAAAATCAACTTTAATGATGAAGAAATTAATAAATTACAAAAGTTCTTTAATTTAAAATCGTCACAGGAACTATTCCTCAAATTCCAAACTAATGAACTGGATGCAAGTAGTTTAAGGAAATATATTGAAAGTAAAAACGTATTCAACAATTTACTTTCCAGATTCAGGAAATCCCCATCCAAAAATACTCATTACGAGGAGCCGAAAGAGCAAAACCTTGACATGATTGTCTTTGGAAAAGATGAGGAAAAACTGAATTATACCTATGCAAAATGCTGTACGGTAATTCCGGGAGACAAAATCTTCGGATTCATTACCATTTCTGACGGAATTAAAGTACACAGTGACAACTGTCCGAATGCTATAAACCTTAGAGCACAATATGATTATCGTGTTATTCCAGCTAAATGGGTCAATGAAGAAAGCTTCAAGAACAGAGTAAAAATTGAGATTGAAGGCCTTGACAGAATGGGTATGATTAACGATATTACTACGGTCATCAGTGGAAGTATGGGAATGGATATGAAAAGCCTGTCTATTGAATCCAACAACGGAGTCTTCACCGGACACATCAATCTTGAAGTCAAGAATAAGGGGCAATTGGAGGAAACCTTCAAGAAGCTCAAGAATATTAATGGAGTCTCAAGAGTGAGACGACTACAATCTTAAACATGAATTTATCACTTTATTTTAAAAAATTTTTCAACAACAGTCAGGCCTCAGGAATCATTCTTATTTTCTGTGTGTTTATTTCATTACTTATGGCGAATTCTTCTGTTGCCGGAAGCTTTCAAAGCTTTTTAGACAAGGAAGTGGGAACTCACCTTTTTGATCTGAACTATCCTGTCAGCACCTGGATCAATGATGGTCTGATGGCCGTGTTCTTCCTTTTGGTGGGCCTGGAAATTAAAAGAGAGCTTGTAGAAGGCGAACTTTCTTCTTTTAAGAATGCGTCATTGCCTATTTTTGCCGCAGTAGGCGGAATGCTTGTGCCTGCAGTTATTTACAGTATTTTCAACTCCGGGACAGAATACAGCAATGGCTGGGGAATTCCTATGGCTACTGATATTGCTTTTTCTTTGGCTATTATTTCAATGTTAGGAAAGAAAATCCCTAATTCAATCAAGATATTCCTGGCGGCATTAGCCATTGTAGATGACCTGGGAGCTATTCTTGTGATCGCTATTTTTTATACAGACCAGATCCACTGGAGCTATCTTCTACTGTCTTTTGGAGTGACCGCTCTGCTATTTATCCTAAACTTTTTAAAGGTTACCAAGACAATATTTTATATTATTCCGGGACTGTTTTTATGGTATTTCCTGCATCACTCCGGAATTCATGCAACCATAGCAGGTGTTTTACTGGCATTTTCAATTCCAACCAATGCTTCAAATGTAGAAATTTCACCATTGGAAAAACTGGAACATCAGCTTCATATTCCGGTAAGTTTTTTAATCATGCCTATTTTTGCTTTAACCAATACCAATATTACTTTTTCAAGTGAAATGGTAGCAGGTGTTACCAGTACATTAGGATTAGGAATTATCTGCGGATTAATTCTTGGGAAGCTGATCGGCATTAACTTATTCTCTTTGATTGCCATCAAATTAAAGCTTAGTTCTTTACCTCAAAACAGTAACTGGACTCAGATGATTGGTGTAGGTCTTTTGGCAGGAATCGGATTCACAATGTCTATTTTTATTGCCTTATTATCATTTAAAGGTGAAATTGTGATTCAGGATGAAGCTAAATTTGCAATTCTGATTGCCTCTTTTATTGCAGCCATTCTAGGGTTTATGATCTTAAGTCTAAGTTCTAAAGGAAATATGGAACCGGAGGAAGATTAATTTTTCTTCTGGTCTTCCAGCTTTCTTCGGTGTTCTTCATCACTTTCAAAATTCGGTTCTGCAATCGGAGTATGATAATGAACTGTTTCTTTCTGAATCTCATCGGACAGCAATTTCTCTATTCTTAACTTTCTAATTGCCATATTCAGCTCATTTCCAAAGAGTAAAAGATAGACATTCACATTCACCCAGACCATCAGCAGGATCATACTTCCAATGGATCCATAAAGGACATTATAGCGGGCAATATCTTTTACATAGATTGCAAAAATATAGGTAGTAAGCACAAATAATACAGTTGTAAGAATTGCTCCCGGAACCGCCTGTCTAAATCTTGTAATTTTCACTGTTCCTAACCAGTAAAATAAGGTTAAAAGGATAAAATAAAATAAAGGGAAAGAGACAAACCCGATGATACTGGAAAGATTATCTACCAACCAGCTTACATCATAAGCAGGTGTAAAAAGTTTCATTACAACCTCTACATAATAGACTCCAAAAAGCGTTAAAAACACAATGGTAATAAAGCCTATTGTAATAAAGAATGAAAGAATAAATTCTTTTACATCGCTGAGCTTCTCTTCTGTATTCTCATTAAACCCATTGATCAAGGAAAAAGTACCATTTGTGGCAAAAATGAGAGCCAATACAATGGTCAGATTACTGATCCCTTTCATATTGGGGATGATATTGGTTTCAATATAACCTCTCACATCGCCTTCCATATTGGATGGGAAGACATTATGCATCAAAACATCAAAGATATAGAACTGAAGCTTGTCATAATGTGGCATATAAGGCAAAACCGAAAGTAAAAACAGAATAAAAGGGAATAAACTTATGGTAAAGCTCCAGGAAATAGCAGCGGCTTTCCGCCCTATCTTTCCTTTGAAAATCCCGGAGATATAAATCTGAAACATCTGCCAAAGCGATATTCCCAAAACAGGAATATGAATGTTATCAAAAAACGCCTGAACTTTCAGGATAAATCTGGGAACTTTTACACTCATCTATTGCTGCAATTTCGTGATTAGTCAAAAGATCAAATATCAAACCCAAATGATGAGTTTTTAAAGATATTTTCTCTATCTCTTACAAATATAAACATTTTCCCTCTCCCGCTCCACCATGCAAATTATAGCGAATGGAGACTTATCAACATTCACTATAAAAATCCTGACTATTTCCTTTTTATAGTTGTGGCTCTTTTCAAATTACCCGCGGACTATTAAAATAATTGTATTCAGACCGCTAAGCTTTAAATTATCATACATGATATAGCTACAATGATTTGAAACGTTTATCAGCCAGCTCTAACCGGTAAAAATCACTATCTTTGCCGCCTGAAACTTCTTACAATGCGAATCAGCTTACTTTGTATCGGCAAAACGGATGATAAGGAAATTACATCCTTGATTAATTATTACCTTAACCGCCTTCCCAAGCACTGGAATTTTGAAATTACCGAGATTCCTGATGTTAAAAATGCCAAAAACCTTTCATCGGATCTTCTTAAAAAAGAGGAAGCCAAGCTTTTCCTTAATCATATTGATAAAAATGATCTGGTTATTATTCTTGACGAAAAAGGGAAACAGTTTACCAGCCGGGAATTTTCTCAGAAAATCGACACATGGATGAATTCTTCCGTAAAAAAAATACATATCCTGATTGGCGGTGCATATGGTTTTTCAGAAGATGTCTATGGCAGAGCCAATGAAAAAATGTCGTTATCTAAAATGACTTTTACTCATCAGATGATCCGCCTGTTTATTGTGGAACAGCTTTACCGTGCAGATCAGATTCTTCAGGGAAAGCCTTATCATAATGATTAAAAGTCACTTATTTTTTTAACTGTAAATAACAGGCTACCCTTTTAAACCAATCTGTCTTTTGGCTTCTCCTACCACAAAAGCAACAGAATTGGCAATATTAAAGCTTCGGATCAGCTTAGACATCGGAATGGTTAAATGGTTTTCAAATTGGTTCAAAACCTCTTCGCTCAACCCAACACTCTCTTTTCCGAAAACAAGCCAGTCGCCATCCTGAAAATCGTTTTCCAAATATGATTTCTCCGCATGGGAACTCATTAAAAACACACGTGACAGATCCGGAATACTGTTGATCCATTCCTCTACATTGGCATATTCAGTAACATCAAGATGAACCCAGTAATCCAATCCGGATCGCTTCAGGTTTTTATCATTAATTACAAATCCGAAGGGATGAACTAAGTGCAGTTTGCATTCTGTCCCCACACATAAGCGTCCGATATTTCCTGTATTATTGGGGATTTCGGGTTCTATAAGAACAACATTTAACATCTATATTTTTTATATGAATAAAAACAGCTAAAAGTAAGCATTTAGCCATGATCAGCTGTTTTTAATTGATGGCTAATAATAAAATAATGATTTCTATCTAAAACAATCCTATTAACAGGTATTGTAGTGAGGAGCAGATATTATTTTTTAACGCATTTAGCGTAATACTCAGCTAAGATAGCCTTTTCATAGCCTAAACTTACAGCTCTGTCAAGGGTTTCACAAGCTTCTTTTGGCTTTGCCGTATTAAATAATATCAATGCTTTCGTTACATAGGCTTGGGCAAATTTTGGGTCAATAGAAATCGCTTTATTAACGTCTGTAAGAGCTTCCTTATTTCTTTTCATTTTCAGATAAACATCAGCTCTTCCACTGTACAGCAATGATTCAGGTTTTTCGGCAATGAGTTTATTGTAATCTTTCAGCGCATCTTCCAGTTCACCATTATTTTTTTTCAGATTGGCTAAACCGGTTTGGGCAAAGATATTATCCGGGGCAAAAGTCAGGATATGATTAAGATCTGCTTTAGCTAAATCTTTTTTGTCCTGAGCTTCATAAATCTTGGAACGGGTAAGGTATAAATCAGGGCTTTTGTCATTCACTTTAAGCCCGTTTTCGATATACTCCAAAGCCTTTTTCTTATCCCCTTTCTGGCTGTATAATGAAGAAAGATTTTCATATACAGAAACAGACATCGGATTGGTTTTTAAAGCCATATCATACGATTTAAAAGCAAGATTGGTTTTTCCTAATCTTCTTTGCGCTGTTCCGAGATCATTATAATATTCTGATTGAATTTTTCGGATCTGCTCCTTCTCTGCCAGCTTGGAATATTGCTCTTCAGCACACTTATAATCTGCTTTTTTAAAACATTCTTCCGCTATTTTTTTATCCTGGGCAAAGGCATTTAATGAGAAGCTAAGGGAAACTAAAACTAATAAAGATTTTTTCATGAAGTTATATTTTGTTTGTTGATTACTTTTTTCGAAAGTGCACCAAATATCACTCCCAATAAAGATCCAACAAACACCCCCACCAAAATATCAATTGGAAAATGCACTCCTAAATATATTCGGCTGTAGGAAACCACTATAGCCCACACAAATATAGTATAAGGAAACCATTTAAGTTTATTCTTAAGCAAAATACTTAAAAAGGCAGCCAAGAAGAATGTATTGGACGCATGTGCAGAATAAAATCCATACTGTCCCCCACACTTCACAATTCTCATATAATGCTCCAAACTGGGATCATGACATGGTCTTAACCTTGCCACTCCATATTTGAAAACGCTTGCAAGCTGGTCTGAAACCGTTGCTCCAAGTGCTAAAAATATAAGTATAAAAACTAATGATTTTAGTTTGTAATTTTTGTATAAAAAATAAAGGAATATACTATAAAGTGGTACCCAGATCCATGTGCTGGATATCAGCATCCAAAACTGGTCAAAGGCTGGGTCGCCCAAATTATTAAGGTATAGAAATACCTGCTTATCATCCTGAATAATTTCCTCCATACATTATCTGCTTACAGGCCCTTCGTAGGTTTCGTCCTCGGCAGGCTTTGGTTTTGGAGGTTCCTGAGTCGTAGAAACAGGTTCTGTAAGAACATCTTTTTCAATATCCTTCATTGGGTTGAAATCTTTCGCGGCATCTTTTACTTTCTCAATTTCACGTTTAATCTCAGAAACAGGATTATCTGTTTCCTTCATGATCTCAGTTTTGATATCTTCCACTGCACCACGCATTTTTCTAACACCCGCACCCAAGTCACGTGCAATTTGAGGCAGTTTATCCGGACCGAATAATACAACGATTGCGATTGCAATCAATGCCATTTCTCCAATGCTTAATTCCATGCTGTAAAATTACAAAAGATTATACATTTATTTGCCGTAAACTAAAAATTTAAACAAATTTTAAGATTTTGAATGGGAAGCAGGTTTAAAGTTCAAGGTTCATTGTTCAAAGTTTATTTCATGAAATGCCTGGTTGCTAGTTTTGAATTTAAAGTTCAATACTTAGATTTTTTCAATAATCTCAAATCTCAGTTCTAAATTCCATTCTACTTTTCTATGGTCTAGTATCTCTCCAATCCCTGTTTTTTTTCAAATCCTTTCTCCCAAATAATAATTACTTTCAAATTAACAAATAATTAATTCAAAACATTGAGAATTACACAAGATTTAAGTATATTTACTATGCACAACCTAAATTAAATATATTATGAAAAAATTAGTTACTGTCTTTAAACTGATGGCCGTTTTATCGGTATTATCACTTAGCAGCTGTAGTGATGAGAACAATGAAATTTCCAAACAGGAAACGACTCAGACAAAAATCACCACTGCCGATCTGCAAAAAGAAACCACTTCTATTTCACAAGCTGTTCCCAGTACTGTACAGGCTCAGTTAGACGAATCACAAAAAAGTCTTGAAAAATATCTAAAAAGTGATATCCAAATAGCTGGAGTGAAGGTTATTGGACAAATTTCAACTCAAAAAGGGATTGAAATTTCAAAAAGTCTTATTTCTGACAAGGACCAATTTATTGCTGTAGGAAATCTTATGGATCTTTCTACTGTAAAATTGGGAAGAATTGGTGATCTTTATGCAGGTAATGATCTTAACGTCGCTCAAACCGGATTAAAAGAAATGGCGACTGAAGAAATAAAAACAGGAACCAACGTTATGGAAATAATCTGGAGCAATAAAAATGGAAAATTTACAACACTTTGTTTTTATCATGATTCAGGAATTATCTGGGATAATGTTCTTGGAGGATTAATCATGATGGATACAAGAGGAGCCGTGGAAAATTCAAATACAGCCGCTGCAAAAGTAGTCTCCAAATGGTATAAAGAATGGTGGACTGCCAACTGGCTTTGGGGATCTAAAAGAGGTGAAATGGGATATCAGATTACCATCTACTATACTGGCTCATCTGTATCCAACACAGATGTTAACGACTGGTCTAATATCAGCTTAGGAAAAGCAAAAAGTGAAAGTAAGGTTACTAAAAAAACTGGTGCTTACGGACAATGTCAATATGCCTTGGGACTTTGTACTCCAACAGGATCTTTAAGCTTTAATGCCAGCAAATTCTCTGTATCATTCTCAGGATTGGGCAGTAATATGGTAAGCAATGGATACAAATCATTATATCCATAGTTTCATAGAATATAAAATTAAAAAAATGATAAAGGGGAGTCTGTTAGCAGCTTCCCTTTATTTATATAATTCCAATCAATAATGAAAGTTTATTTTTATATTTTCTGTTTCAGAAGTTCTATGGCATTTTCTTTCAAGCCAAATACATCCTTCAGCATTTGGAAAAGTTGAATATTATTTTCAATGGAAACTGATTCTTTTCCACCCTCCTTTTTTCTGATATTTAATGTGTGATTGTTAAAGGTGTACCGTGCATTTTCGTCCACCTTTGAAAAAACCAGATTTTTTCTGAAATTGGATTCCGGGTGAGTAGCCAGATACCAATTGCAAATTTCAAGGTCAAAAGGTTCTACATGCTCTAACTCAAAACGATAAACCGGCAACCACTTTTCCCTCCAGGTCCAAAGAGTGTAGGCTCCATTTTTCTGCGAAATTTTAAATTGTTCGTTGGGAGTCTCTTGTGGTTCTTCATCATTCAGAATTAAAGGACCGGTAAGTGTAGCCGTTCCAAAACCAGAGTCTACAAGATATTTTTGATCCTCCCACTCTACCATCAGCAGCAGGTGTGTTTTAGCAGCACTGCTGTTTTCATCTTTTTGCCACAATACTCTACCCAACTGCAATTGCACTTTAAAACCAAGATATTGTAGCACTTCACTCAAAAGCAGGTTTTGCTCGTAACAATATCCTCCTCTGGATTCAATTACCAGTTTCTGGAAAATATGTTCTACATCCAGTGACGGAACGATCCCTGTATAAGAATCTATATTTTCAAATGGTATATGCTTGGGATGCAGCTGGTGGATTCTTTTTAAAACCTCCATATTCGCTCCCAAATCTCCGGAATAGTGAATTCTTTTGAGGTATTTTTCTAATTTCAAATCATCCATGATTTTAACTTTACCTATTTACATTAGCAAATGTCTGAGAAATTCTCTTACAAATTCACATCATTATTATGAATAGAATAAATCAATCATTTCCTGATATTGGGAAAAGCATATCCCTTTTTACTAATAATATCTCTTCTTTAACCATAAGCTTATCTTTACAAGTAATATCAAAACGGGAACTTCTACCAATGGCCCGATCACTCCAACAAATGCCTGAGGAGAATGAATCCCAAACACGGCTATAGACACCGCAATAGCTAATTCAAAATTATTACCTGTTGCTGTAAACGCTATGGAAGCATTTTTATCATAAGGAACGCTGAATGATTTATTGATAAAAAAGCTTACAAAAAACATCAAAACAAAGTATACTATTAAGGGCACGGCTACTTTTAAAACATCTAATGGCAGCTCTAGGATCTTATCTCCTTTCAGGCTGAACATTAATACAATTGTCAATAAAAGAGCATACAGAGTGAGTGGAGAAATTTTAGGAACAAATTTTCTGTTATACCATTCCAGACCTTTTAATCTGATGGATAAATATCGGCTTAAAAAACCTGCTATAAAAGGAATACCCAAATATATAAAAACACTTTCTGTAACCTCTCTCATTGATACCGATATATTAAAATTAGCCAAACCTAATTTTTCCGGCAGAATGTTGATGAAAAGCCAAACCATGAAACTGTAACTAAATACTTGGAATATGCTATTCAAAGCAACTAATAATGCCCCATACTCACGATTCCCTTTTGCTAAATCATTCCAGACCA